>JAUXSZ010000226.1 GCA_030679635.1 Sulfuricurvum sp.
CGATCGAGGGTTTGTGTATCTCTAATCCGATAAATAAAACATCGGGATTCATAGCAGCTTGATGGAGGAGATGGCGTGCTGAACCGAAACCCACTTCTATCCGGACTTCCCTCTCACTTGGAAAATTATTTGCAAAAAAATCGATGGATTTAAGAGCATCGTGGGTTGTCAGATGGACATTTTCTCCAGCAGTATCGACGTTGGAATCAAGTATGGTACTGTTGGAACAACTTGCGTAGGCAAGCAGGGCATGCTTAACTAAAAAATTAGGGGAGGGGCGGGTGATTTTATCACTTTTAAGGAGATCTTTTTCACCGCTTTTTTTATGAAGTATGAAAAACTCTTTTCCTCTGTAGCGTGTTGAGATTAACGATTCTTTCCCCTCTCCACGTGAAGTAGCGATAAAGTCAAAAAATACTTCCCCCTCCTTTGCTGGTAGAGGAATGGGATGAAATGATTCTAGGTGCAGGTGCGGCATACGTTATTTTGTCTCGTAATGAAGGGCAATTCCTTGCGCAGGAAGAGAACGGATGCCGTCTTTGTCAACACTAAGGACTTCGTAAATATATTCCATATTAGGTTGGATATCGCCATCATGAAATTTAGTATCCGCAATACTGTTAATATCAACACTGACACGGTCAATCCAACTTTTCTTTGTTGTTTTGATTACAGTATAGGAAACGGTTCGTGGATCGTTATTGATCCATTGCAAATCGACTCCGTTAGGGCCTATTTTTCCATCAAACGAGATTGGCGTATTCGGTTTTGTTAAGCTTGACCCTTGGAGGACGATTGGGCTCATAGGACTCTCTAAGCCGTCTTTGTCAACTGCCGTTATTTTATAAAAGAAGCTCTCTCCGTCTTCTTTGGTTGTATCGGTAAATTTGGTAGCTTCAAGTTTTACATGGTAAACATATCTGCCATCCGATGTGCTGGAGCGGTAAATATTGTAATGGTCCAAATCGGTAATCGGGCTTGCCTCCCAGCTTAGAGCAATCGCTTTTGGAAGATTGCTGGTTGACGTTGGATTTTTAATTTCCGGAGGTAAGAGTTTGGTGACCAGCTTACTGGTTTCGCTTGGCTCGGTAATCAGTTTATCAAAGGTAGTGGCACGTACGCGATAATAGTATATTTGGCCGTCTTTGAGATCGCGGTCAATGTATTCGGCATTTAATCTCCCTGTAATGGTTGCGATTTCACTCCATTTTTGGTCATTGACATTTAAACGTTCAATAATGTAGCCGTTAATCTTTGCATTGGGATGGGGACGCCATAGAAGTTTAGAGCTTCGTGGCATATTGCCTACCGACTGAAAAAAGCTGACAGGAGCAATCATAGGGAGAGTCGTTACACTCATCGTTTCACTGGCGTTAGACTCCGTATCTCCATTTCCTTTAGAGGAAAATCGGTATTGGTACTGTGTATTAGGAACGAGATGCTCATCCACAAAATGGGTTGCAAATCGGCTGTTGATGGTAGCAATACGGTGAAGTTCTTGATCTTCGGTGCTCTGTGCTGATCGATAGACATGATAACCGCTTACTCTGGTGTCTTCAATCGATTTCCACTCAAATGCGGTTGCGGTAATATCAGAGATGGATCCGTTGAGAGAGGGGACACTCAGTGTCGGATCGATGGTGGCGACTTCTTGCTTTGGTTTAGCTAGTTGGGTACACCCCGTAAAAAGATTAAGCGCTAAAGAGATGCTCAAAGCGTATCGTATCGATGTTCGCATGAAGTTCCTTCAAATTAAAATGTTTGTTTAAATAGGTCTCCATAACCGCGTCTAAAGGGGCCTTGAAATGGAGAGATTCACCACTGGTAGGATGAACCAAATAGAGCATGTACGCATGGAGCAAAATATGTTCCACCTTAATGTCTTTTGTCTGTCCGCCGTAGAGGTGATCGCCATGAATATGACGGCTGATAGATTCGAGATGAACACGGATCTGATGCGTTCGTCCAGAGAAAAGTTTACAGACGATCAGCTCGCTATTCCCATCGTGTGAAGTGAGGAGTTTGCGAAACATGGTTTTGGCCGTTTTTCCCCCCTCGTTGATTGCCATTTTGAGGCGATTTTGTGCACTGCGACCGATTGGTCTGTCGATTGTTGTCTCTTCGTCTTTAAGAGGTGGGGTACAGACGGCTAGATAGTAGCGTCCCATACTTTTGTCTTGCAGTTGTTGGGAAAGCGCTTCATGGGCAGTGTTGTTTTTTGCCACGACCATGACACCACTCGTCCCGCGGTCAAGCCGATGTACGATTCCATGGCGTTCTTCCCCGCTGAGAGTTGAGAGGCTGATCCCTTTGTGTTTGAGCCAATCGACAAGGGTCGGTTCTTTGACACTTGGTGCCGGGTGAACAGTGAGGGAACTTGGTTTATTGATAACCAAAATGTCGTCATCCTCAAATAAAATTTCTACATCAAAATCGATGACCATCGGAGGGGTTGATTTGATTTTAGGAAAAAGTATTTGGACATATTGTCCCTCTTTGAGTTTTACACCCGGTTTGGCACATCTTTTGCCATTGATTTCGATCGCATTTTGTTCGATGAGCTGTGCGATTTGGTTACGTGTTTGAGCGAGCTTACTGACCAAAAACAGGTCAAGGCGTATGGCTTCTTCAACCACAAAAGTTATATTTTCACGTTCCATTAATTTCCTTGGGTTTGAGACTATGAGGTTAAGTCCCCTTATGCTACAATCATTCAAAATTATTTTATTTTAAAAGATGAGATCGCAGTGCTCAATATTGATCGTAGAATTTTAGCACATTTTGACTTTGTGACACTTGTGCTGTTAATACCAATCGTTTTTCTCTCCGGCTGGCTGATAAATGAGATTCATCCTGTATTGGGACAAAAACATTTGACGTATGTAATCGTAGGAATCGGCGTTTTTATAAGCCTTTTTTTATTGCCGATTCGGCGGTTGTTTTGGATGATACCTATTTTTTATTGGGTAAGTATTTTACTCTTGCTCGCCGTCGAATTTGTAGGACATAGTCGTTTGGGGGCAAAACGGTGGATTGAAATTCCGTTTATTCATTTTACTTTGCAGCCCTCCGAGTTTATTAAACCGGCCTTCGTTCTGATGCTAGCTTACCTTATAAGCCGTAACCCTCCCGAGAAAGAGGGGTATGGATTCAAAGATTTCATGAAATTATCATTCTTTATCCTGTTGCCTTTTTTACTCATTGCAAAAGAACCCGATTTGGGAACGGCCGTAGTGCTGGCTCTATTGGGTTATGGTATTTTATTTTTGGTCGGTGTTCATTGGAAAATTTGGGTTGGATTGGGGATGGTATTTTTGGTTTCTCTGCCACTTGTTTACACTCAGCTCCATGATTATCAAAAGCAGCGTCTTGTTGATTTTGTGGGAGATAAACCGAGCTATCACATTCAGCAGTCTATTATCGCGATCGGTTCAGGCGGATTTTTAGGGAAGCCAAAAGAAGAGGCTACCCAAACACAAATGAAGTTTCTCCCCATCGCATCGAGTGACTTTATTTTCGCCTATGTCGTAGAACGATTTGGTTTTCTTGGGGCATTTATACTAATCACTCTTTATTCAGCACTTATAATCCATTTGTTGATGCTCTCATCATGGGCCAGTGATTATTACACGAAAGTAGTCTCTGGCGGCTTGTCGTTGCTGGTTTTCATTTACATGAGTATCAATATTGCGATGACGATGGGACTTGCCCCTGTGGTGGGTGTACCGCTGCCAATGTTCAGTTATGGTGGCAGTAGTTTTGTGAACTTTATGATCCTATTTGCGGTTATGGAAAATCTGATTGCGTATAAATTCCGATATTTATACGATAATGTCGGTAAAAAAAGCTTTATCTAATCTAAGAGCGCTTATAATTGCGCTCCACGTTCGGGTCAATAGTTCAGTGGTTAGAGCCCTCCGCTCATAACGGAGTTGTCCCAGGTTCAAATCCTGGTTGACCCACCACCTACAAAACTTCACAAATAATGTACTTTCTTATAGATTTAAAAGTAAAAATTCTGCATATCATTTAACTGTTTTTTAGATGACCTAAAAGTGAAGATTGAATACCTGACCCCTAAATCTTAATTAGCATTCTCTCTTCTTCCAATGTAAGGTAACGCCACTGACCGATTTCAATGTTGAGTTTAAAACTGCCAATGCTGATTCGGTTCAAGTTTAAGACCTTTAATGGCGTCCCAAATTTTGGGTCTTTTAGCGCCCCAAAAAGCCGGCGGATATGCCGATTCTTTCCCTCGTCAATTACAACCTTGAGTTTTGTTTTCGCGCCACCAATGCTTATCTTTTCGACTGTAAGAGCTTTTAGTAGACCGTGCGGGCTTTGGACTCCTTTCATAGCCTCTGCAATATGTTCGTCTGTTACGTGGCCTCTGACCCAAATTTCATATACCTTAATGCAATTCCCAGGTTTGGTCAACGCGTCGCCGATTTTACCGTTGGTTGTGAATAATAGAAGCCCTTTAGATTCTAGATCAAGGCGTCCAATTGGCATCCATCCGTCATGAAAAACCCAATCAGGCAAAAGATCATAAACTGTTTTTCGCCCAAGTTCGTCAGATCGTGTGACCACGTAACCCTTAGGCTTATTGAGTGCTAACAGTTTTTTCGAATCGTTCGTTGTTTTATTCATTAGGTGTATTCCTTAGGTGTTTTTGATGAGCCCTTAAATTAGGATTGTTTCCAGTGACTATCACTGTTGCACTTATGTTTTGAATTGGCGACTGAAATATTTACTTAAAACAGCTGCTTTTTATTTGCAGAGTTTTTCAGGGAGAATCCAGCGTCACCGTTATTATTGTTAAACAAGCTCTTTCTCATAAAACTTTCTCAGCCACGCGTCCAGTGGATACATTAACCGATAGAGTATCGGAACAATGAAGAGTGCTAGTAATGTTGAACTGATAAGCCCACCTATGATGGCAATCGCCATGGGTGCATTGCTCTCATGACCGGCTCCTCCTCCAAGAGCAAGCGGAAGCATCGCAAAAATCATCGCGAAGGTTGTCATCAGAATAGGGCGGAGCCGTTTTTCGCCCGCTTCCAAAAGTGCCTCATTAACAGGTTTTCCATTTTTTATGGCAGTATTGGCAAAATCGACCACCAAAACAGCATTTTTCCCCACCATCCCCAGCAGTAGAATGATTCCGATCATCACAAAAATACTAAAAGGGTTGCCGGTGAGATAGAGGGCCAATATGACTCCGGTAAAACTCAGCGGCATTGCAACCATAATAATGAGAGGCTG
>JAUXSZ010000231.1 GCA_030679635.1 Sulfuricurvum sp.
CATAAATAGACAAACATCAATCCCCAGAATGAGAGCAAAGAGAGTTTATACGAATAAACCGCTTGACCGGACTCTTTTGGAAGGAAATAATAGATCATTGCAACGATAGGCACTGTAAAACCAAAGGCTACCGCATTGTGACCATACCACCATTGTACCAGCGCATCGTTCGTTCCTGAGTACATAGAAACAGAGTGATACCATGCACCGATTCCGCCAGACGCGAAGTACGTAGGAATTTCCATGTTATTGAAAAGATACAACATGGCGATACCCAAGAAAGTAGCGATGTAATACCAAATAGAGATGTACAAAGATTTTTCACGACGAATGCCGATCAAACCGAAAACACCCATTCCCCAAAGAACCCAAACAACTACGACAGCAATATCAATAGGCCATTCGAATTCAGCATACTCTTTTGATGTTGTAATCCCCATCAAAAGTGAACCGACTACCGCTACAACGACCAATAAATAGAGTCCGAAGTGTAATTTTCCAAGGAACATCAAAAATTTTGATTCCGCCATGGAAACTTTTAATACACGCTGACCGATATAATACCACGTAGCAAAAATACCGCTAAGGGTAAAACCAAAGATTACCGCATCTGTGTGCAATGGGCGAAGACGACTAAAGTTAGTGTACTCTGCCACATCTGCACCGGCAAATGTATTTACTGCTGGAAACGCTAATTCCCATGCCAAAATAACACCGACGAGCATCCCAACGATACCGAGCAATACGGTTGTGATCATAAACCACTTCGCAACCGTATAATCATATTCCAATGGACGATTATCCATATACGACCTCCTTAAGATTCAAAGCATAAGAGCCAACTAGGGCACCTGTAAACACTGTATGTTGCAAGTATACACAGGTGCCCTTAACATAAATGTAACATTTACAGGCTATTAGACGCTCTAATAATAGCAATACGTTCTTTCAATAAATCTTAAGCATATAAGAAATTAATCTTATTTGTAAACTTAGTCAATATTTTAAGGAAATATACAGAAAATGGGGAATTAAAGTAACACCGATGCAAAAATCGGTGCCATAAAGGAGAGTTTTAACGCTGAATAAGGTTCAAAAATTCTTCGAAAATGTATCGGCTCTCTTTGGGGCCCGGACTTGCTTCCGGATGATGCTGCACCGAAAATACAGGTCCGGTTTTGTAATTTAATCCTTCAATCGTATTATCAAAAAGATTCACATGGGTCACATCAGCAATTTCACGCACCGATTCGGGAACGTTGTAATTATGATTTTGCGCGGTAATTTCTACCATCCCTGTTTTGACGTTTTTAACCGGATGATTTCCGCCGTGGTGACCGAACTTTAACTTATGGGTATCGTATCCGTGTGCAATACTGAGAAGTTGATGCCCCAAGCAGATTCCGAACAGCGGTATTTTACGGGCAATCAGTTTTTTGATCTCTTCTTGCTCTTTTTTGAGAAGTAACGGATCTCCAGGGCCATTTGAGAGAAATACACCGTCAATAACACGGGCATCGTACTGGGCAATCAATTCATCGGCATTGAAACTGTTCGGGTAAACGGTTACTTCCAATCCCACCTGAGTCAGCTCATTGAGGATATTACGCTTTACCCCAAAATCGATCGCGGCTATTTTTGCTTTCACTTCCGGAGCATCATTGTAATGAAAGTTTACCGGATCGTAGACACCATTCGTATGGCGATACGCCGTTTTTGTACTGACCTCTTCAATATAATTGACCTCTTCAATACGAGGGGCCGCTTCCAGTAGCGCTTTGAGCTGACCTTTGTCGCTTACTTTCGTCGAAGCGATCATCATCATCGCCCCCTCAGTCCGCAACATCTTCGTTAAATAGCGGGTATCAATATCGCAAATACCGATAACACCGTGTTTTTCTAAAAATGTGTGTAGCGCCTCAGTGCCGCGAAAATTGGAGTAGTTACTTTGGTATTGACGGACAATGACCCCCTTACAGTGGGCCGATTTGCTCTCCATATCTTCGTCATTTACACCGACATTACCGATTTCAGGCATCGTAAAGGTAATAAATTGACCTGCATACGACGGATCAGAGATAATCTCTTGATATCCTGTTAGCGACGTGTTGAAAACAATTTCGCCAACACTCGTTGTATCGGCTCCAAAACTTTTTGCTTGCAAATAGGTCCCGTTTTCGAGATAAATCCATACATCACGCATCATGAAAGTCCCCTTCGCGCCAACTCATCTTTGTAAAATTTCTCATACATAATTTCATATTCATCGGTACCTGGTACAACGCGGCGCTTGTAACTTTTGATTTTTTCATATACCGCAGATTCAATCTCACCGGCATCCGCTATGAATTTTGTCATTGAATCGTAAATAATATTTTTAACACGATTTTCACTGACATCGTAATTGATCAAATCTTCTTCATAAAGGGCATCCAAAATTTTATGCGCTATATCAGAGTATCGCTCTTCGTACGATAAGATGACCCCAAAGTCTGGTGCTAAACGTTTCTTGATCATAAAGAAAAGTTGGCGTTCATCGGCAAGATAATAATCAATCTGTTCTTCATTTGCATCCACAATTTCGTTGACTTTTTCTTCAAGTGCCATTTCTCGTTTAACGCTCTCAACCAATATCTTTTCGGCCTCTTTTGCCGTTGCTTCCAAGCCTTGAGTCATCGTAACCAGACCGCTACGATTTAGATCTACGGCAATTCGACTCGATATGTGGGGTATATGTGAGAGTGAAACTTTCATTATGCAGCCCTATTTCTTTTTTATTATTATACTTCAGATGATCTCTAAAATGGCTTAGAGGATGGTTTACCCTTATTTCTTAGCTTCAGAAGAGGGCATGTTACGTAAAGCTGTTGTAAGCTCAGACCCTTTTTTAGGGTCCATTTTTGCCAGTATTTGCCCCACAACTTTGCTGTTAAGAGTACTTAGAATGGCACTCCCCTCCTGAATGGACATCTGAGAAAGAATTAAAGCCGATGCTGAGGGTTTCATTTTGGCAAAGGTTTGGGATACCTTGTCCGATTTTAGCTGTTTGATCTCCTCTAACACCTTCTTATTCTCTTCGAGTATTTTTTTGACAGAGGCTTCACGCGTTGCTATCTCTGAAAGTTTTTGGTCTACTTTGCTGTCTTTTCCCTTGACCAGTGACTCTTTTTTCTTTAAAAGATCTTCCGTTGCCTTCTTGAGGGCATCCAGTGATTGCCGCTCCTCATCAATGCGCCCCAATTCAAACAGCAGCTCATTTTTACGGGATTCAAAAATCTTGGTGCACTCATACGATTTTGTGTTTTGTACTCCCCACAATGTACTTGTCCCTAAAAGATAAAGGAGGATAAAACTTCTCAAACCGAACTCTTTTTATACATCATTGTCCCGATTTCATCCAGCATTTTCGCCTCTTCATATTTGACTTTTGCAATCATACTTTCAATTTCTTGCACTTCAAGATAATTGAATTTTTCAAATTCTATCCGCGAAAGACTGAAAGCCTCCCGTGCTGCCTGTTGGCTGACACGGGCTCGTTCAACTTGAGCGCGACACTCTTCAATTTCACGATATTGCGCCTGAACCATTAGTTGTGCTTGAAAAAATTCACTTATGGGGCCGTTTTTGGGAGATACTAATGAGGAGAGTTCGTTATAAGCGCTTATCAGTGCCGCATCGTTCGCGGTAACATCCGAGTTAGCATTCATAAGCATTTGCTCGGCTTTTTCTAACGCTTTTTTCTTGAGTTTCACCAAAGATTCATAACGTGATTTCATGGCGTCGTCCCCTTTGGTTTAAACTCTTTGTATTACAGTAAAATCGTATCGTTTCGATCCGGTGAGGTTGAAATCATCCCGATTTTCGTTTGCGTCAACGCTTCAATAGCTTTGAGATACTCTTGTGCCGTTACAGGAAGATCTTCAAAACGGCGAACCCCTTCGGTTTTATCCCATCCTGCGAATGATTTATAGACAGGAGTTACCGCATCAAGGTCAAGCGGCATGTAATCGATCGTTTCGCCGTTTACTTCATACGCCACACACACTTTGATCTCATCGAACCCGTCCAACACATCGAGTTTCATAATAGAGAGATCATCGCATCCGTTGAGACGGCTCGCGTAACGGCAGGCAATCGCATCAAACCAGCCGCAACGACGAGGACGACCTGTGGTCGTTCCAAACTCACGCCCCTGCTTACGTAGACGCTCACCGATTTCACCGTGTTCTTCCGTCGGGAACGGTCCATTACCAACACGGGTACAATAGGCTTTTACAATTCCGGTCACTTTGCCGATATCTTTTGGATTGATCCCAAGACCTGTACAAGCGCCAGCAGAAATGGTAGAGGAGCTTGTCACGTAGGGATAGGTACCGTGATCAATGTCCAGCATCGTCCCTTGTGCCCCCTCAAGCAAAATCTTTTTGTCTTCATCCATCATTTTCCACGCCATTTGCGTCGTATTCGCTAAAAAGGGAACCAATTTTTCAGCAAAGCTCGTAAGCTCCGCTGTTAATTCTTCGCGGTTTGGCAAGGTAATGGCCAGCGCATCAAAAATGGCTTTGTTTTGAACAAAATACTCTAAAATCCGATCCGTTAAAACAGGGACATTGCGTAGCTCTCCCAAACGAAAACCGGCACGGGCAATTTTTTCGCTGTAGGCAGGTCCGATACCGCGGCCGGTTGTACCGATCGCTTTTTCACCGCGTAATATCTCTTTTGCCTGATCGATAAGCATATGAAATGTCAAAATCATGTGCGCCGATTCACTGAGGAAAAGACGCCCCAACAGATTGTCAAATTGCTTCATCTCTTTGATCAGTGCTTCGGGTGAAACAACGACACCGTTACCGATAATATTGACAGCTTTGGGATTCAAAATTCCCGACGGTATCAAATGAAGTGCATGGGTTTTTCCATCAACAACAATGGTGTGTCCTGCATTATGTCCACCTTGGTAACGGGCAACAACATCGTATTTCTGCGCGAGTAAATCGACTATTTTACCTTTGCCTTCGTCACCCCATTGGATACCGACAATTAAATCTGCTTTCATATAATTCCTATTTTAATGATGTAGTGCTTCGACTAAAGCATCCGTATAAATCGCGAATCCAACCGAAACGGTCGCTTCATTTTTGTACCGCCCGCCCATGGCGTAGACTTCATTTTTTTCAATCACACGGAAAAAGAGTTCATCGTAATACAACATTTTAGCGTAATATAAAGGTGCTATGACAAAGTTCGGATATTCAAGCCCTGCACAAAGCTCTTTTATTTTTATCAACTCTTGACGTAAAACTTCGGGAACCAAAGATAAAAGAGGCTCAATTTGTTCCACTTTTTCAAGATAGACCAACTGCGTTAACCACTCAAGGTTAAGGGCTAAAAATTTTTCGATATTGACGTGTCGAAAATCATCCAAATCCAGATCCAACATCTCCGAAAGGATTCGAGGGATATTGATATTGGATATTTGCAACAAAGGCTCTATCTCAAGGGCGCTTAGAATAGCGGTAGCCTCTTTTAGAACGACCGACAAGTTAGATTCATCAATAATCTCTGCACCCACCTGATACTGCTCAATGGAGGGAAAACGGTAAACGGGCTGAATGTAAAACCATTTTTTGTGTGTCGTATTTGTCCCCAGCCGTTTTTTAACGATCCGAACGACATCCATCGTTGAATCTGCCCGCAGACTCATCGGATGATTTTCGACATCACCGATACGGATCAATTCACGCTCTTCGCACACGCTTTGGTGCTGGTGATACGAAAATAACGGGGTTACAATCTCCTCGAAGCCAGCGGCGCAAAGTAGTTCGCTTGCTTTTGATTCAATAAGACGTTTTGTTTTTGCCGTACCTGCAAAATAGAGTCTAGAACCCTCCGGAATTTCGTGTTCAAAAATCATACGTTACCGTCCAAAATAGACGGTGCTAAATACTTTATTAGCCGTACCGTCAAACGTTCTGCGTCCCAATTTTTCTAACGCAAGTTCAATGCTGTTCACAACCCAAGAAGCTTCGTAGGCAGGGATAAGCCCCATATGATTGATACGAAAAATCAAATCTTTGATATGATCCTGACCGCCGGCCATATTGATATCAAACTCTTTTTTGAGCATGGATCGAATTTTAGGAGCTTGCTCATCATCAATGGTCGTCATCGAATCGGCCGGTGTTGTAGGATAAATATGCAGTCCGATCGCTGTGAGCGCTTCACGGGTTGCTTGAGCGCGTCGTGCCGTCTCATCGTACAACTTATCCAGTCCCCCCTCAGCTTTGATCCGATTGAGGACGCTCTCCAACCCGATAATCAGCGTAGTGGCCGCAGTCCATGCCGTCGTGTTTTTTTGCTGGTTTTTAATCTCGGTTGCAAGGTTGAAGTAATACCCTTTACCTTTGCCGATTTTTGCGATTGCCCCATGTGAGAGCCCCATAATGGCCAATCCCGGAGGGAGCATTAACGCTTTTTGGCTCCCTGAAATCAAACAGTCGATATTCGTAACATCGATTTTCTCAACGCCCACAGCGGTGATCCCGTCTGCGATGACCATGATAGCCGGATTATGGGCCTTAACCGCCGCCGCAATCGCTTCGGCATGGTGGCGAAGACCGCCTGCGGATTCACAAATCTGAATCGCCAGGGCATCAACATCAGGATTCGCGATCAATGCCGCTAGCACCTCTTCCACCGTCGCAGGAGTGTCCCATTCATGCTTGATCGCCACATTGGCAATTCCGTGAGCCTCTGCAATTTTGCCGAAACGCTCTCCGAATTTTCCGGAATTAATAGAAAGGAGCTTGGAGTGGGACAGATTGATCACCGCAGCTTCCATCGCGCCCGTGCCCGAAGATGCCAACATCAGCACCTCATCCATTTCAAACAGTTCAAACAACAAAGCGCGTGTCCGCTCAAAAATCGCTTCGAACTCAGGAGTACGGTGGTGGAGGGTTTCCCCCGCCATCGCGATACGCACCGATTCAGGTACTGGGGTAGGTCCTGGGGTAAAGAGGAGCATGATTTTCCTTGATCTAGGAGTATAAAATTAATGACAAAGTGTGCGAATTATAACAAAGGGGAGGTTAGGACTCCTTTAAGATTGCCATTAGTATGTTAGAATTGCACCAAAAAAAGAGATCGTCGTGACCTTATTTGACTCCCTGCTCCTCGGTGCCCTCGAGGGGGTAACCGAATTTCTCCCCGTCTCCTCTACGGGTCATCTCATCTTAGCGTCTCAGCTGCTGGGAATAGAACAGACCGACGCCCACAAAGCGTTTGAAGTGGCCATTCAGCTGGGAAGTATCCTCGCCGTTCTATTCTTATATGCTAAACATTTGATGCGCGATAAAACCCTCTGGATCAAACTTTCCATCGCCTTTGTCCCTACGGGGGTCCTTGGATTTTTATTTTACAAGCACATCAAAGCCCTTTTTGGCGTTGAGACAGTGAGCTTTATGCTGATCGCCGGGGGAGTCGTCTTTTTGGCAGTCGAATATTTCCGGCGCGACAAAGCCATCGATGAGGGGAAAAGCCTCAGTCACCTCAGCTATAAAGAGGCGTTCTGGATTGGAGTATTTCAGAGTATCTCAATGATCCCCGGGACAAGCCGATCGGGTGCCACCATCATCGGAGGTCTTTTGTTGGGGCTCAAACGCAGGGATGCGGCTGAGTTCTCATTTTTACTGGCAATCCCGACAATGGTTGTCGCTACCGCTTACGATTTACTCAAACATCGTCACGAAATGGTCGTCAATGACTGGTCGATGCTCATCGTTGCCTTTATCACCGCATTTGTCTTTGCATTTTTCACGGTCAAACTTTTTGTCGGCTTCGTCAGTCGGCACACCTTTGTCCCGTTCGCAATTTATCGTATCATCGTCGGATTTATCTTTCTGTATCTCATCGGGAATCTTCCCGCTTAACCGCGCTGATTTTTGATCTGATCAATCAGGATTTTTGCCAAATGCAACCCCTTAGAGCGGTGCGATATCTCGGCTTTTAATTCA
>JAUXSZ010000232.1 GCA_030679635.1 Sulfuricurvum sp.
GAAGCAATAACTGTGCCTTATGATAAAAACGCTGGGTATCGTTTCCATTGTAGTCTATCACGATGTTCTCAACTTTATTAAATTGATTCACAAGGGAGTGGGCGATAGTAATGTGTTTTTTTAGGTGTTGATCAATAAGAGATTGACTCAAAATTTTATTAATACGCTCATACTTATTGAAAAAAGTGCGACCTTTAAACTCAATTTTGCTCACCAGCTCATCATGCTTAAGCCAATAATGATCTGAAATAATCTTGATCAATTTCAAATCCATAGACGTCATTTTAGCTCCAATGTGCAAACAGCTTTGGAATATTCCAAAGCTATACTCAATAGGTTGGTTGTTTGTAGATAATAAATCCACGTGCAAGCGTTTTGAGTTCTTCTTTAATGGCTGCTTGTTTGTCGCTGTTTTCAATATCGTCTAAAACATCCGCGATCTTGTTCGCAATAAGCTCAAACTCTTTCTCTTTCATACCGCGTGATGTGAGGGCAGGGCTCCCGACACGTATACCGCTTGTCACAAACGGTGAACGTGTTTCACCGGGTACGGTGTTCTTATTAACGGTGATTCCGGCGCGTCCGAGTGCAGCATCAGCCTCTTTTCCGCTAAACGGTTTGTTCAAGAATGAAACAAGAACGAGGTGATTATCGGTTCCGCCGCTAACGATATCGTAGCCGCGTTTCATTAAAACATCGGCAAGAACAACGGCATTGGCTTTGACTTGCTTGGCGTATGTTTTCCACTCAGGAGAAAGGTTATATTTGAATCCAACCGCTTTGGCAGCGATGACATGGACCAACGGGCCTCCCTGAAGAGCAGGGAAAATGGCTGAATTGATTTTTTTGGCAATCTCTTCGTCATTTGTCATGATCATACCGCCACGAGGACCTGCAAGGGTTTTGTGGGTGGTTGTCGTAACGATGTGTGCATGCGGGAACGGGCTAGGATGCTCGCCTGCGACGACAAGACCTGCGATGTGGGCGATATCGGCAAATAAAATGGCACCAACCGCATCGGCAATTTCACGAAATTTAGCAAAATCGATTTCACGTGCATAGGCAGACGCTCCGCACACGATGATTTTAGGCTGTACAATTTTAGCGATGTCCAGTACGCGATCATAATTGATACGCCCATCTAGCTCTACCCCATAGGAAAAACTGTGATAATTTTTACCGGAAAAACTTACTTTTGAACCGTGTGTCAGGTGTCCGCCGTGGCTGAGATCCATCCCCAGCAATTTATCACCGGCCTGAAGAAGTGCCGCATAGACGGCACCGTTGGCTGACGAACCCGAATGGGGCTGTACGTTGGCGTAATTACATCCGAAAAGCTGGCATGCGCGATCAATCGCAAGCTGCTCAACGCCATCCGCATATTCGCATCCGCCGTAATAACGTTTTCCGGGATACCCTTC
>JAUXSZ010000235.1 GCA_030679635.1 Sulfuricurvum sp.
TAAAAAAGAAAAAGGGGAAGCGGTAAGACTCTTATCCCTTAAAAATCTCACAACTCTGATGGACAACCTCAAACCAAAAGAACTCCTTGTTAATACGAATAAGAGGTACTAAAGGGCATCTATGCAATTATCGCTAACTGACCTCATCGGTATCGTCGGTGTTCTTATTATCATCATAGCTTATATGCTTTTGCAACTCGAAAAAATAGATGCTAAAGATTTAAGCTTCTCTATTTTAAATACCCTCGGAGCATTGCTGATTATCGTATCTCTCTTATACGACTGGAATCTCGCTTCATTTATAATGGAAGCTACCTGGATGATGCTTAGTCTCTATGGAATACTCAAATATTATCAAACAAAGAAAAAAGGGGAAGATACCGTCTGATTGTTTTATTACTCTTCGGCAATAGCCACCTCTATTCCACTCCTATCTTATTATTCTATTCTCTCATAACGATTGCAATACTCTTCTCTTTTAAAGTTTCTGGCTATACAATATTATACGGTTAAATGTATATTATAAACCTATTAATTCTTTTTATACTATTTAATTACTATAAAATATACAATTTTATGTTATTTTTAAGTAATGAAGATTACAATAAGACAATGGAAATTAGCGATCTTTTTAATCTTCTTCATAATGCCGTTGAGGCACAACACAATGGAAAAAAGATTTCCCAAAAAACGATGGCGGAAGAACTTCATATTTCCATGAGAACGTATCAAGATTGGAGATTGGGGAATGCTAAACCGCAAGCCGCAAAAGCAGTTTTGGAGATGTTGGCAATGCTCGAAGACGATGAGATTATTCGTGTTGTACGTAAAATCAATAAATTAGGAAAATCCTTATGAGTATTTTAAGTGAGCAAGAACGCGATGGCTTGGAAGATGTTTTTTTGTCCATCTCATCAACACGATCTTCATTCCTAAAATGGTCACTATCACAATGCCATAGCTATTGTGTCCTCTATTTTAAAGAGCGCTCCAAAACCTCTATTTACGACTATTCATCCTTTGAAAAGATCAAAAATACTCTAAAATGGATAATTTTTCAAAAGAATTTGCAAAAAATAGATAAAAGCAGAAAAATTTAAGCTAAGAGATATTAAAGTATTTCCGTTTGAATTACTTTCCCTTCTGTTTCCCGTGAAATAGGAGGTCTAAGTGAATATCACATATCTAATCTTAAGGGTAATAAATGAATAAAGCTCAGTTCGTAGAATTGGTACAAAAAAACGGTGGTTACAAAACTAAGATTGAAGCTGAAACAGCTATTAAAGCTTTCACAGAAGCGGTAACTGAAGCTCTTGTCGCAAAAGAAGAAGTTTCATTGGTAGGTTTTGGAAGTTTTGCAGCATCACTTCAAAAAGGTAAAAGCGGTACAGTACCGGGTACAACCAAAACATACAGCACGACTGACAAAATGGTTCCTAAATTCAAACCAGGCAAAAGCCTTAAAGACAGCGTTGCTGCCGCAAAATAATTTCTTTCAGCGATTCTGGGGATATTCCTCAGATCTAAAATCCTATCCCTTCTCTTTTTTACCATGAAAATATTTTGAAGATAGATATTTTGATATTTATCCCCCATTATGGCCTCACTGATTTTAGCTTGCAATATGAATGATAATCGAGAAGAGATCACCCTTTCAACCCCAGAATTTATCAGCGGCTTAAACGTACCGCACAGCTACCTTATCAATTTAAATCCAAATGATCCGCTTATTATCCCTTAGCATTAAGCCGTGCGTCAGAAACGATCACTATAATCTCCGAATCTAATTTGGAGGGATAAATGAAAAAAGTTATCAAGTCCGACAGCGAATGGCAGCAGCAACTATCGCCAGAAGCGTATTATGTAGCGCGTCAACACGGAACAGAACCTGCTTTTAGCGGTGAATATGCCAACTACAAAGAAGATGGTACCTATCACTGCGTGTGTTGTGGAGCACCTCTCTTTGACTCACATTCTAAATTTGATTCCGGCACAGGTTGGCCTAGCTATGATAGCCCAGTAATCCCTGAGAGCATCATAGAGAAGAAAGACACAGCTCATGGTATGCTACGTGTTGAAGTGCTCTGTGCTGCGTGTGATGCCCACTTGGGACATGTGTTTCCCGATGGGCCAAAAACAACGGGACTGCGTTATTGCATCAATTCCGTTTGTCTTACTTTTAAACCCCGACTATAGGAGTCCTAATGCGTTTACTTCTTACATTACTGCTGGCCTTTACTTTTGCCTATGCAGCCCATCCTCGCGTCTCATTGCAGACAACCCAAGGTGAAATCGTTCTTGAACTGTACGAAAATGTCGCACCGCTTGCCGTTGAAAATTTCACGACTCACGCAAAAAATGGCTATTACAACGGGCTTACCTTTCACCGTATCATTAAAAACTTCATGATTCAAGGCGGTGATCCGACAGGAACCGGTGCCGGCGGAGAATCCATCTGGAAGAAAGCATTTAAAGATGAGTTTAAATCAGGAGTAGTATTTGATAAAGCCGGCATATTGGCGATGGCAAATGCGGGACCTCGAACCAATGGAAGTCAGTTCTTTATTACCACGGCACCTACTCCATGGCTCAATGGCTATCATACTATCTTTGGAAAAGTAGTGGAAGGGATGGATGTCATCAGTAAACTTAATAATGTTCAAACCTCTGGAGACAAACCGCTTCAAACACAAAAAATACTCAAAGCGACCGTTCTTCAATAAATACCCTTCCTCTTTATTGAGGAAGTTTTGCTAATGAATCTAAAATACTTTTTTGCTTCTGTTGATCCAATTTTTTATCATTAGAGACAAACATGTAAAATTCAACTCGTCTGTTTTTAGCACGATTTGCTTCGGTTGTATTGGAGGCCAACGGTTTAGCCGCGCCAAATCCGGCACTTGAAATACGTTCAGCAGATATACCATATTTGGTAAGTTCACGGACTACGGTCGCGGCACGTGCACTTGAAAGTTCTAAATTATCACGATACTGCGTCCCTCTTGGAAGGTTTTGATTATCCGTATAGCCACGAACAGAAATATCAACGGTACCAGGAAGTGTTTTGATAATATCCGCAACACGTTTGATGAAAAGATGCATCTCTTCATCATCAATAGTTGCATTCGAACCTCTAAAAGGAATCGTTGCCGGTAATTTTAGCAATACACCGTCCATGGTTTGATCCAAAGCCCCTTCCCCTAAAGAGACATTTTGCGCTGCTTCTTGCTGACTTTCGCTACTGCTCGCTACCGTTTTTCCATCACCCATAGTAGGGGTATTCTCCAATAACGCACCACCGCTAGAGACCGGCATTTTGCCACTACTGGATTGCTCAGACTTGTCTGTAGATTCAGGATTCATAGGCAATACAGGACTTATCTCTTCGGGTGCAGGTGCATAATCGTAAATCTTGACAAACTCTTCTTTGAGTGCGCGTACTTTTTCTTTATTAACCGATGCAAGGGCATAAAGAGCAATAAACAAGGCCAACAAAAGACTGAAAAAGTCGGCGGTAGGAACTGCCCATTTTTCCCCTGCAGCACACTCTGGACATTTTTTACATTTTTTCTTAGCCATTTAAATACTCATTACGAAAATTGGCTATGTTTCTCTTCTGCAGGCGAGAGGAAATTTAGCAACTTAGCTTCAAGAGTTCGAGGATTGTCACCATGCACAATACCGATAATCCCCTCAAGCATTACTTTTTGTTCTTTAATAATGT
>JAUXSZ010000240.1 GCA_030679635.1 Sulfuricurvum sp.
TTATGAGAAACCAACTCAAGTTGAAGGCTCATCCGTTGCGCTATGATGTTGTCATTATCGGTTCAGGGATAGCGGGTTTATACGCCGCGCTCAATCTTCCTAAATCGCTCAAAGTATTACTAATCAATAAATCTCACCCATGGGAATGCAATACCTACTATGCCCAAGGGGGAGTGACCACAGCATACGATGATGCTGACATCGATTTGCATATCAAAGATACGCTCGACGCGGGCTCCGGAATGTGTGATGCTAATGCGGTGCGGTTAATGAGTGAAAGTTCTCAGGGAATCATCAAAGATTTGATCGCAAGAGGATTTGTATTTGATACGGACGTTGAGGGAAATCTCCTCTATACGAAAGAGGCGGCTCACTCGCGAAACCGGATTTTACACGCAGGAGGGGATGCGACAGGGCGGTATTTACATCTCTTCTTGCTACAACAAAATCCCCATCCGATGCTCTCAGATGCGACCGTTGTTGATCTGTTGATAGACAATGGGGTATGTTGCGGCGTTGAGGTATGGAGTGAGGGGAAACGGCGTTTGATCGAAGCAAAGAATGTCATCATCGCCAGCGGCGGTGTCGGATCGCTGTACGAGTACCATACAAATGCCCATACAATCAGTGCCGATATCCATGGGATTTGTTTGGAAAAAGGGATTGCCCTCGAATCAATGGAGATGATGCAGTTTCACCCGACGGTCTTTGTGGCCAGTTCCGGCGCTCGAAAACTCCTTTTGACCGAGGCATTGCGGGGCGAAGGGGCGCACGTTGTTGACGACAACGGATACCGCTTTTTGTTTGAGTATGACGAGAGAGGTGAATTGGCCCCGCGCGATATTGTCAGCCGCGCTATTTTTGATTACAAACTGCGCACCTCCAAACAGGTCTATCTTGCGTGTGACAATTTTGAGAAAGAGTATTTCCAAAACCGCTTTCCTAATATTTACAAAGCACTCTATGATCTGGGGTATCATCTCCCCAAAGACAGAGTCCCCATCTCACCCGCTTTTCACTATTCAGTGGGAGGGATCAAGAGTGATTTGGAAGGGAGAGTCCCGGGAGTACAAGGGCTGTATGTGATTGGAGAAGCCGCTTGCACCGGTGTTCATGGAGCCAATAGATTGGCCAGCAACTCCTTATTGGAAGGGCTTGTCTTTGCCGTTAAGGCTGCCCGGGGGATTGTGAAAACTCAACTGGAAGGATGTTCGCAAGAATTTGTCCTTGGAGAGGCCCCTCTGGAACTTCCAGAGGATAAAGAGAAAAAAGATCTGCTGCGCAAAATCATGTGGGAGAAAGTCTCGATTGTCCGTACGACAACAGGGCTTAAAAGCGCATTGGAAGCGGTCGAAAATATGCTGCAAGCAAAGACGGGGCGTCTCCTTCTTCTCCGTCTCCTCAGCGCAAAATGCATCATCGAATCGGCTTTGAAACGGACCGAATCGATAGGGGTTCACTACATAACGTATGAAGAGGGGCAAAAATGACGACGGAAGTCGTCAAAGCGGCTGCTGTGAATTTCGTCGGACACCCTTTTGGGTGGATTTTATTGGCCATTTTTATAGTGGGGTATTATTTTATCGCGACGGAAGAAAAATATCATATTGACAAAGCAAAGCCTGCCCTTTTTGTAGGGACGTTTATGTTCGTATTAATCGGCCTCTATTATGCTATTGAAGGGTTAAACTTCGCTCCGTTTGAACAAGCAATTGACCATTTGATTTTAGAAATCGCCGAGATCTTCTTTTTCTTATTTGTCGCAATGACCTACATCGAAGCATTGATTGAACGGGGTGTTTTTAATGCACTCAGAGCCAAGCTGATCGCCAAAGGGTACAGCTATCGGGAACTTTTTTGGATTACCGGAACACTCGCATTTTTTATCTCTCCGGTAGCCGATAACCTCACGACGGCACTGATTCTCTCAACGGTGTTGTTGACGATTGACGGAAAAAATAAACGCTTTTTGGTCCCAAGTGCCATCAATGTTGTGGTTGCCGCAAATGCCGGAGGGGCGTGGAGTCCGTTTGGGGATATCACGACTTTGATGGTATGGGCAGCTGAAAAAGGGAGTTTTGGTGAATTTTTGTATCTTTTTCCTGCGGCTTTTATCGGATGGTTCGTAACCGCCTATCTCTTGAGCCGATACGTTCCGGATCTGGATCCTCGTAAAGAGGGCGATTCTGAAGCAGCCGAGCAAATTGAGATCCTCAAGGGGGGAAAAATCATTCTGGCTTTTGGGGCATTGACGATTGCATTGGCTGTTATCGGAAAGCAGGTGATGCATTTGCCTCCGATGTGGGGAATGTTGTTTGGCCTCTCTCTTTTGCAACTCTATATGTATTTTCTCAAGAAAAAGCATCAGCAAGAGGTGAGTATCTTTTTGGCGATGAGCAAAATTGAGAACAACACGCTTCTCTTTTTCTTCGGTATTTTGGCGGCCGTGGGGGCATTGCATTTTATCGGTTTCTTGGAATATGCGGCTAAATTATACGAAATGTTCAATCCGACCATCGTTAATATCGCAGTAGGATTTCTCTCTGCAATTGTGGACAATGTACCGGTGATGTCGGCAGTCCTCAAAGCAAATCCCGCTTTGGATCAAGCGCAGTGGATGTTGGTCACGATGACGGCCGGGATCGGCGGTTCGTTGATCAGTTTCGGAAGTGCCGCCGGGGTCGGTGTGATGGGAAAAATGGCCGGCATTTATACCTTTTCATCCCACATTAAACTTGCATGGACGGTATTGGTCGGCTATATTGTCTCGTTGGCCGTATGGTATTTTCAGTTTATGGTTTTAGGCTTTTATTAGACCTCTTATTAAAATCATCTATTTAAGGGCACCTATTGTTATTATTATCCACCAAAGAAGAGTGGTTCGGCAATGTCCGAGGCGATATTCTCGCCGGTATTGTCGTTGCTCTCGCACTTATCCCAGAAGCTATCGCCTTTTCGATTATCGCGGGTGTTGATCCGAAAGTGGGGCTGTATGCTTCGTTTTGTATCGCTTTGGTTATAGCCTTCGTCGGGGGACGTGCGGGGATGATTTCCGCCGCTACTGGGGCGATGGCATTGCTTATGGTGACGCTGGTCAAAGATCACGGGTTGCAGTATCTTCT
>JAUXSZ010000250.1 GCA_030679635.1 Sulfuricurvum sp.
TCATGGTCTCATCTCGAACCATTTTCCCCTCAGATTTTTCCCATGGATTGAGTTTGGTATCCATAAGACGATAGCGGATGTCTTTGCGAGTTCCCGTGAGTTCATACAGAGCGAACATCGTAGCCGTACACGGATTTTGATGATAAACACGCTTCATGGCATCCAGCGGTATGGCTACGATCATAATGGAACTCCTTTATAGTAATCAAATAAATGCAACTCTTGTTCTTGTAGTTTAGTATTCAGCCAACAATCACAAAAGAGACAACCCAATTGTTCTGTTAAATACAAAATTGTCACGATTGTCGGTTAATTGGTCACTAAATGACAAGAACATCATTTGCATAACACTCATTAGAAAATGGTTGGTGCTGGATGAGGCAGATCATTGAATACATAATGATAATACCAAGGAGTTACTATGAGCTGTTCATCAACTGGAACCGAAGCTTTTATGCCCGATGATATCAAGGAAAAGATCCATAATCATCCATGTTACTCAGAGGGGGCACACCATCACTATGCCCGTATTCACGTAGCCGTTGCGCCTGCGTGTAATATACAATGCAACTACTGTAATCGTAAATACGACTGTTCAAATGAGTCGCGTCCAGGTGTTACGTCAGAACGCCTTTCACCTGTGGAAGCTGCGAAGAAGGTTATGTTTGTCGGTGGAGAAGTACAGCGTATGAGTGTACTGGGGATCGCAGGTCCCGGCGATGCGTTGTCGAATCCTAAAAAGACGTTTGAAACATTTGGGATGGTGCGTGAATTTGCACCGGATCTAAAATTGTGTCTCTCTACGAATGGTTTGGAATTGCCGAACTTCGTCGATGAGATGGTCGAATACAATATCGATCATATCACCGTGACGATCAACAGTGTTGATGAGACGGGTGAGATCGGAAGTTTGATCTATCCATGGATTTTTCATAACAACAAACGTATCTATGGAAAAGAGGCGGCAAAAATCCTCCTTGAAAACCAGCTCGAGGGGATGCGTAAATGTGTCGAAAAGGGAATTTTGATCAAAGCCAATTCGGTGTTGATCCCCGGCATTAACGATCAGCATTTACCCGAAGTATCACGAAGACTCA
>JAUXSZ010000262.1 GCA_030679635.1 Sulfuricurvum sp.
TGATAATAGCGTTTATGGCGTCATTGGGTGCTGGAATGCTGCATGATGCGGTATACGAAGGCGATAGGGCTAAAATTCAAAAACACTTTGCTTCCGGCGGGGCTGTGGATGAGCCAAACAAGGCAGGTCTCAGTGCCTTGCATGTAGCGATTAAGCTGGGGGATACGCGTATCGCTCAGTTACTTTTAGACTGCGGTGCAGATATCAATTTTCAAGATTTAAACGGAAACACCCCTCTTATCTTGGCGATCAAGAAAAAAAGTCTGGAGCTGACAACGTTTTGTGTATTGCACGGTGCCGATGTCAACTTGGCAAACAACGATGGGATTACTCCGCTTCATCAGGCGGCTTTTAGCGGTAACGAGCACGTTGTCGATTTTTTGCTCAAAGCCAAAGCCGATCCTCATGTGAAAAACAATGACGGAGCAACGCCGTATGATTTTGCAATAGCAAAGAAAAATCTACTGATCGCCCAAATGATCAAAATGAATATGTAGGAGAGAGAATGGAAGTCAAAGTAAACGGTGAAATGCGAAATTTTGAGGATGGTACTACACTTTATGATCTGATCCAATCACTAGGGTTGGAAGCAAAAGTGATGGCCGCAGCGGTCAATATGGAGATTGTGAAACAAGACGCATGGGACAAAGCCGTCTTGAACGATGGGGACACCGTTGAACTCCTTGATTTTGTGGGGGGTGGGTGAACTACTATTGATTTTTTAGTAGTTTATCGTACTTTGTTTTTAATATGAGGTACTCTTTGTTGAGGTCCTCATACGCTTTTTTGTAATCAATCTCGAATTCTTCTTCTGAAGCTATATCCTCTGTTTGTATCTTAGGGGTAGTGCTTTTGCCCTCAGGATTGAGGATATAGGTGACCTCTTTCCCATTTTCTTCTTTAACAACCGTTTGCAACTCACCGTTCATCGTTTTTTTGATGACGGTATGGATGCTGAGTCGATACAATGATGCATATTTTTGTATGGTGATTAATTCTTCCATTCCATTTCTCCTATAAAGCTGTTTTTCGTAAAACGATGCCGCTTAGATACGCGGAATTTGGGATATTGAGAATATAGGGATGATCTTCGTCTGCCCGCAGCAGTTCAATCACTTCGAGAGGGATACGTGCTTTGGTGGATGCCTCCAGAGAGAGTTCTAAGAGATCATTGAGGGCGACATGGTGAGAGCATGAGAAAACGGCGACGATTCCATCCTCATTCAAAAGTTTCAAGGCCGCAGAGAGTAAAAATTTAAACCCTTTGATCGCCCCTTCGGCATCTTTTTTGGTTTTGGCAAACGGTGGGGGATCGAGGACGATGCAGTCGTAGGTGTTTTGGGTCATCTTCTCTAGCGTTAAAAAATCAAAGGCATCTTGTTTGATGATGTCGCACGTTTCAAAACCGTTGAGGGTAATGTTCTGAGCGACTTGAGCCAGGGCATGATCGGCAAGATCGACAAACCGAACCTTCGCCCCGTTTTTGAGGGCATAGAGTCCAAATCCGCCTGCATTGCAGAAGATATCGAGCACTTTGTCCCCTTGAGTGATATGTTTCGATACGGCATCACGATTTCGGCGCTGGTCAAGATAAAATCCCGTCTTTTGTCCCTCATACAAATTGACGACAAAGGAGATGCTATTTTCACTGATCGTTATCTCTTGGGGGACTTCGCCATGGATAACGCCGTTTTGCGTTTCAATTCCCTCTTTTTGTCGTACTTTACTATCCGATTTGTCAAAAATCCCTTTTGGATTCAGTACGTCGATCAACGACTTGATGATCTCTTTACGGAAACATTCCATCCCAAGGGTATTGATCTGTATCGCGGCATAGCCGTTGTACCAATCGACGATCAATCCGGGTAAAAAATCGGCTTCGGAGTGTACAACACGGTACGCATCAGAGTTGTTCATGATATTTTTTCGCTTTGCTAGCGCATTTTTCAAGCGTGAGGTGAAAAATTCTTGATCTATTTCTCTTTGTTCAAAGGTGAGGATGCGGACGGAAATTTTGCTTTTTTGGTTGATATACCCTCTGCCCAAAAACTCACCGTTATGGGAGAGGACATCGATAACTTCTCCATCGGCAATATCAACAGGGGCTACAAGCTCGTTTTGGTATACCCAGCAAAAAAAACTTCTGAGTTTGTAGGAGGCGCTTTTAGTAATGGTGACGTTTTTCATATGGTTTTCCTAAATTGTCCCATTAAAAAGCTATGTGACTGATGGTACAATGGTATCATACAGGTGGTTAGGGGGGGATAAATATGGTTAAAGATGGCATTAGAACTGGAGCTCCCATATTACCTATAAATGATGAGTAATTAAGAAAAGTGTTGACAGCTTACGTTAGTGCTCTTAGCTGCTTTTGTGCTATCATAAGGCTACAAAAGAGACTAGGTTAACAATGGAGAATCAAGCAGCATGAGATTTCACATCCTTGGATTATCGGTTCTATTGGCCGTAACATTACAAGCTGAGCCGTATACATTGGGGCAGGGCTATCATGTGGATAAAATGTTAAATATTGGCGGCTATTTTTCGACAGAGTTTGAGATGAGAGGAGGGCAAGAAACCTTTACGCTGGATGATGTTGCCGTGATGGCGTACGGTGACATTGATCCTATGGTGTCGTATTTGGCAGAGCTTGAAGCGGTAGGCTTTTACCGTAAAAATCTCTCAACCGGCGAGGAAGGTGGAAGTCAAAAATTTCATATAGAGCGTTTTTACGGAGATTTATGGCTATCGGATGCGTACAATGTCCGCTTTGGTAAGCAAATAACCCCGATCGGATACTGGAACAAAGAGCCGATTAATGTTCTGCGTGATTCGACGTCCAGCCCTCTGTACAGCAGGCTCCTTTTCCCAAAATTTTTGACAGGTATTGATATCAATGGGTATGTCCCGGGTATGGAAGCAACCCATTATCATCTTTTTGGACAAAACAATCGTGATTTGGACCAAGGATATATCAATATCCCCAATACCCATTTCTTTGGATTGTCGTTTGAAAAAGAGTTTTCAAACGATTGGAATGGAGGTGGAAGTGTCGGTGAGTACATCACCTCTGTGGGCAATCAGCGGACACGTTATGTGCAGGCAAATGCCAAATACGATGATTCTAAGTGGCAGGTGATGGGAGAAGCTCTGGTTGGGAAGAGCGAATATGCGAATAATAGTAACGATTACGCACTCTCAGGATACATACAAGGGATGTATCGCTATACACCGCAGCACGCATTTATAGGACGAGCAGAGCACTTTAAGGATAACCATACGCAGTATGAGGACAATATTGCTGTTCTTGGGTATAGCTATCGACCACTGTATCCTGTATCGCTTAAAGGGGAGTACCAATGGCACTCTCAAAACGATGAAAATCGCGCGTTATTCTCGTTTTCGGTACTTTTCTGATGAAAGCGCTTATTTTTTTTATCGGACTCGCAGCAACACTTCTAGGATCGCAGTACGCTTTGATCGTTTCTAAAAAAAGCGGATTAGGTTCATTATCCACACAGCAGGTCAAAGAGATATTTTTGCAAAAACGCCATTCGGTTGGGAGCCAGCGAGTTATTCCTCTTAACTTACTCGGACAGCATGAATCACGAAGTCTCTTTGAATCCTCAGTACTGGGGATGGACCGTGACCGTTTGAATAACTACTGGGTTAAACAGCATTTCGAGGGAGTTTCTCCCCCATTGACACAGCCCTCGTTCGAATCGATCAAAGCGTTTGTCCAAACGGTAGAAGGGTCGCTAGGGTATGTTCCCTCCTTGATGGTAGATAACAGCGTAAAGGCAGTGTATGAGTTTTAAACTCAAAACGATTCTCCTTTTTTTAGGGATCAGTCTCATACCGTATGCCCTTACCATGGTATTTTTGGGAAACTCATTTCGTGAGGAGCAGTATGAAGCTGTGACCAAAGAGATGAATACACAGCTCAATCTCACGACGCAACGGATTGAGCAGCACCTTACTACGCTTGAAAAAGACATGCAGTTTATGGCCAAATCCGATGTGATGAATGACTTGTACACGCAGGATTTGGATAAGCGTATCGGGTCAATGCTCATTGCCAAGAAAAACGATATGAAAATGAGAGGTCATTTTTACGTTGTGAATCAAAACGGCATGATTGTGGCATCCAGTGATTTTGCCTCTATTACCAAGAAAAAGAATTTGGAACCATTTTTCAGTGTTCCCGTAATATCGAGTTTCACACAACAGCAAATCGGCAAGCTGATCGTAACGTATCCATTGGAAAATTTTAAACCGTTTTTCTCGAATTCACCTGAACGCCACTATTATGTTGCGTATCATGATGGAAGCATTCACCTACGTCCAAGCGTATTTAAAGAGTCGCTAAAGGTATCACGGACCCTTTTTATTAAACCGGATACTACGATTGTATTGGAAGAGGAAAAAGAGTTTGCCTACCGTCTGCTGAACAAGTATGAGCAATGGTTTATTCTCCTTTTGATTGCAGGGGCGTTCTTTATTGCGACGGCTGCATATTATGTCGCTACGTCGCTTATCCGTCCTGTGATTACCTTATCTAATGTGGCCAAAAAGATCACCCGTACCCAAGACTATACGCAAAAAGTGTCCGTAGATCGAGACGATGAGGTAGGACAGCTCTCCGATGCGTTTAACATGATGATCGGCGGTATGGATCAGGCTTTGGAGGAGATTACAGCGCTCAATAAAGAGATTGAAGATACCCAACGCGAGGTCGTTTTCACGATGGGTTCCATCGGGGAGAGCCGCTCCAAAGAGACGGGAAATCATGTTAAGCGGGTTGCGGAATACACTAAACTGCTCGCGGTCCATTATGGGCTGGACGAAGTCGAAGCAGAGATGCTCAAGCAAGCATCCCCTATGCATGACATCGGTAAAGTAGCGATTCCTGATGCGGTGCTCAACAAGCCGGGCCGATTTGACGAGGAAGAGCGTAGAATTATGGATACGCATGCGGCGCTCGGATACGATATGCTCCAAAATTCTCAACGTCCACTCCTCGTAATGGCAGCGACGGTGGCGTATGAACATCATGAAAAATGGGATGGAAGCGGTTATCCAAGAGGCCTAAGCGGTGAAGATATCCATATATACGGTCGTATTACGGCATTGGCCGATGTATTTGATGCATTGGGAAGCGATCGGGTTTATAAAAAAGCGTGGGATGATGCAAAAATCTTTGCGCTGTTTAGAGAAGAGCGAGGTAAACATTTTGATCCAGCATTGATCGATATCTTTTTTGATCATTTGGATGAATTTTTGGCTATAAGGGACCGCTTGAAAGATATTGATGATATGATAAATGATAAAAAATGAAGTTTATACCCCGGAAACCGGGACTATAAAGATTTTTTCATGTAAGCGGCAACCAAAACGATTTGAGTTCCGTTTATTTTCCCTTCAATAAGTTTCGGGTCATCGGTAAGACGAATATTTTTCACAATCGTTCCTCGTTTGGCGGTGAAACCTGCCCCTTTAACTTCTAAATCTTTGATAAGTGTGACGGTATCCCCCTCTGACAAAAGAACACCGTTGCTGTCACGATGAACGATAACGCCAGCATCATCTGCACTATTGAGACTTATTTTCTTAGAATCCGCCCAAGTTTTGACATCGTCTTCAAGATACATCATATCCAATAACTCTTGATTACCTAAAGCGTTAAGCAGTCGGTAGGACATCACTTGTACAGCAGGGATTGCGCTCCACATACTGTCATTTAGGCAACGCCAGTGATCCGAGTCCAGTGTTTGAGGGTTTTCAATTTGGTTTTTGCATGTACTGCAAATATAAATTGATTGATCGGGTGATGCATCACTTGGTGCCACTTCAAATACATTTAAATCGTGGTCTGCTCCACACAGTTCGCATACGCTACTGCGTGCCTTTAATGCTTGTTCTGTACTCATTTTATTCCTTTAATGTGATGATGATTCGAGTGCTACTACGGCGATGGCATATTCGCCGTCATGGGTAATAGATACGGAGGTATCAGTTATGTAAAACGCTTTTACAACTTTTTCGCTAAGGGAGAGGATAGGTGCCCCTTTGGCGGTTTTGGAGAGAGTGATATCATGAAAGCCGCACTCGGAACCGATACCGCATCCTAATGCTTTGGCACACGCTTCTTTGGCTGCCCAAAAACCCGCGGCGGTACGATGATTTTTAATGAGATCCATTTCACTACGAGAGAGAAATTTTTGCAGCCCATGATCGTCAAAACGCTCTATTAAGCGTTTCATCCGATCGATTTTTATAAGATCGATACCGATCATGCGTGGCTATTGGACCACGAAATCGGTAAAGTAGATATTTTTAATCTTTCCGTCTTTGACGCGGAGATTAAGTTCTGAAAGCATCTCTTCTTTGAGATTCTCTTTACCTTTTACCGTTGAAACTTCTTCGAGGGATTTTCCCGAGAGTATACGGATAATCACATCTCTCAGTACCGGTTTTTTGGTTTCGAGTTCCAGGGCAAGCTCTTCACCCTCGAGTTCAAGATTCAGTTCAACCTTGAGGTATCGTCTCCCACTCTCAGAGAGGAGATTAACGGTGAATAGATCGAGTGGAAACATGATTCCTACTTCGACAGACGGTGCTTCATGCCCCTCACCCTTTGGTGCTTCGCCCTCGGGCGCTTTTTCATCGCCGTGTGCAGCTGCTTCTTTATGAGTTGAAGCCTCTGCCTCCGCTTCACTGTTTCCAGACATCATAGCAAAGATGGCTCCACCAATCACCAATATTAGCACCAAAACAACAATGATAATAATCAGGAGCATATTCCCCGATTTCTTCTTTTCTTCGCCTACTGGGGTTTCTTCATGTTCTTTTCCAGCCATCCGTTGCTCCTGATCTAAAATAATTGTTTATTGTACCAAGATAGCGATGAATTTTGGCAGGGTTATCGTGTTTTCTCTTTTATGAGCTCACGGTTTTGTCGCTCAATCACACCCCTAAGGTTTATTTGGTTAAACTTAGATCAATAGCATTCTTGTCATACACAAAGGAATTAGATGCGTTCTCTTTTACTTTCCACTTTTTTTATTTTGATTGTTACGGGTTGTTCGGTAACCACGTATAACAGGACAATTGCACACGGAAAAGTTGAAAATCCCGATGTCATTATCACTGCAGAGGATAAAAGTTTTATGATGAAGGGGGAATTTATCTCTCCGTTCCAAAGCTCAACGCGTTATAACTCTCTGGAGATGCCCGATCGTGAACTCCCAAAGGCATACAG
>JAUXSZ010000003.1 GCA_030679635.1 Sulfuricurvum sp.
ATATATCAACATTGATGCATTTGATATCATGTGCCAAAATATCCTTGACCGTCTTCATTCAATCAACTATGAAATTGATGGGATCACGATTTTCATTACCTTCAGTATGGGAGCTGACATCTGTTTCGACAGTGGATGTGATTTGATCGGACGTGCGGATATGGCACTAAAAACAGCCAAAAAGCGCGGCTTAACATTGGTTAAATATCACGATTCACTCCACATCAAAGAAGAGTATCTCAATAATATCTCATGGAGCAAAAAGCTGAAAGAGGCGATTGACAACCAACAATTTGAGCTTTACTACCAAGGAATTCATGAGGCAACAACCCAGAATATCTATGAGTATGAAGCCCTCATACGCATTATCGACAAAGAGGGGACAGTTATATCCCCTGCTTCTTTTTTAGAAATCGCAAAGAAATCACGCCTTTATATCCACATTACCGATTTCGTTATTCGTCAAATATTTGAACAGTTACGGACAACCCCTCACCGCTACTCTATCAATCTCTCCGTAGATGATATTCTCAATCCAAAAACTCAGACCATGCTCTATGAACTTCTTACTGAATATCCAGTAGGAAATAGACTAATTTTTGAGATTTTAGAAAGTGAAGGGATTGAAAATTATCAAGAAGTATCCGCATTCATTACTCATGTAAAAAAGTATGGATGCAAAATAGCGATTGATGATTTTGGTACCGGCTATTCCAACTTTGCCCATATCATGAAGCTGAATGTTGACTTTATTAAAATTGACGGTTCTCTTATCAAACGTCTTGACCTCGATCTGGGTGCGCAGAATATTGTCCATACCATTGTCGAGTTTGCACATCGTCTTAATATCAAAACGGTTGCTGAATTCGTCTGTTCCCAAGATATCTACAATAAGTGCCGCGATATAGGGATAGATTATTTACAAGGCTATTATCTAAGCGAGCCAAAACCCGGTTCAGAAATTTAACGCCCGCTCTTTTAGCCAACTTTCTCCTTCCTTGTGGTACGCTATAAGCCAAAGGAGATACGATGCAATTTGTCCGTTTTTTTGATGAAATTTCTAACAGTGATGTTTCTATTGTCGGTGGTAAAAATGCCAGCTTGGGTGAGATGTACCAGAATCTGACGGCTCATGGAATACGTGTCCCTTTTGGCTTTGCAACAACGGCGGAGGCGTACCGCACTTTTTTAAGCGAAAGCGGTATTAAAGCTTCGCTCATAGAATTGCTCGATGCCCTGGACGTCAATGATCTCAATTCCCTCTCAAATACTGCAGATGAAATCCGCAATCTTATTCTCAATGCACCCTTTCCAAAACCATTATCAGACGCCATCGTGAAGGCCTATCACCAGTTATGCCGCCATTATGGTGTTGAGACGCTCGACGTCGCGGTTCGCTCTTCCGCAACAGCTGAAGATCTTCCAAATGCCAGTTTTGCAGGACAACAGGATAGTTTTTTAAATATTTCCGGCGAAGAGCCTCTGATTGAGCACATCCAACGATGTTATGCATCCCTTTTTACCGATCGCGCGATCAGCTACCGTCATCGAAACGGATTTGATCATCTGAGCATCAATTTATGCGTTGGGGTCCAAAAAATGGTCCGCAGTGACTGCTCATCCAGCGGTATCATGTTTACCATCGATCCTGACTCTGGCTTAGATACCCTCATTGTCATCAATGGCACTTGGGGATTGGGAGAGAACATCGTTGGAGGAAAAATTAATCCGGATGAATTTACCGTCTTCAAGCCAACATTAGAAACACATCAGACTATCCTCAAGCGTCAAATAGGGACAAAACTATTACAGATGATTTATGATCCTGAGAATCCGACCAAAACGATCAACATTAACACCCCTGAATCGTTACAAAATCAGTTTTGCCTTTCGGATGATGAAATTATGACCCTTGCTAAAAATGGTTATCTCATCGAACAGCATTATTCCAAATTGGCCGGCCATGACTCTCCTATGGATATCGAATGGGCGAAAGACGGATTGGATGGGGAGCTCTACATTGTTCAAGCGCGTCCAGAAACGGTACAAAGCCGAAAAGAGAACAATTTTTCTCTCTCTACCTATGTCTTTGATGGAAATCCGGTCAAGAAAAAACTTCTCAGCGGTACCGCGGTCGGAGAAAAAATCGGCAGTGGAAGAGTCCGTATTATTCATGACAGCAGCGAATTTCATCTTTTTCAGAAGGGGGAAGTGCTCGTAACTGACAATACCGATCCCTATTGGGAACCCATAATGGCAAAGGCCTCTGCCGTGATCACCAACCGTGGGGGACGAACCTGTCATGCCGCAATTGTGGCACGTGAAATTGGGGTCAGTGCCATCGTCGGAACATCGGAAGCTACCTCCCTCCTAAAAGATGGAGAAGAAATCACCATCAGCTGTGCAGAGGGGGACATCGGCTATGTCTATGAAGGGATTCTCCCCTTTCATGTTTATACCCTTGATCTAAACGATTTAGCAGAGCCCTATACCCGTCTTTATATGAATATAGGCAATCCTCAAACCGCCTTTGCTCATGCGCAGCTCCCGAACCATGGTGTTGGGCTCGCACGCATGGAGTTTGTCATTAACAATACCATCAAGGCGCACCCTCTCGCGCTGATCGATCTAATGGAGGGAAAAGCGACTCTTGATGAGAACCTTATTCGCCCCCTGATGGCTGGATATAAGGATCCTAAACATTTCTTTCAATCCAAGATTATGGAAGGGATCGGAACCATTTGTGCCGCGTTTTCTCCCAAGCCGGTCATTGTCCGAACCAGTGATTTTAAATCCAACGAATACCGTCACATGATCGGCGGCGAAGCGTATGAAAAAAACGAAGAAAACCCGATGATCGGCTTTCGCGGAGCCTCTCGCTATACCTCTGAACTCTACCGTAAAGCATTCGAATGGGAATGCGAAGCCTTGCGTAAAGTTCGTGATGAGATGGGTTTGATCAATATGCAGTTAATGCTTCCCTTCGTCCGGACCCCTCAGGAAGGACGTGATGCCATAGCCATCATGAATACACAAGGGCTGATACAAGGAGCCAATGGACTTAAAATCTATGCCATGTGTGAAATTCCGAGCAACGTCATTCTCGCCGATGAATTTTTGGAAGTATTCGACGGCTACAGTATCGGATCCAATGATTTAACACAGCTCGTCCTTGGCGTTGACCGTGACAGTGAATTGGTCTCCTCTATTTTCGATGAGCGTAATGAAGCCGTCAAACGGATGATCAAGATGGCCATTGTTGCCTGTAAAAAAAAGGGAAAGTATATCGGTATCTGCGGCCAGGCCCCTTCTGATTATCCCGAAATCACCCGGTTCCTGATTGAAGCGGGGATTGATTCGATTTCTCTGAATCCCGATTCCATTGTTAAGATGTGGAAGCTTGTAGTGGAGTTTGAAAATTCTTTTATCGAAGGGTGATGATAAACCCTTTGCGCCCGCTGGTGCAAAGCTCGACATTTCCGCCGTGAGCAGTAGCAATGTTCTTGGCCAGTACCAATCCTAGCCCATTCCCTTTCTCTTTGGTGCTTTCAAACGCTTCAAAGAGGAGTTTTTCATTGACGATCCCAATACCGCTATCGTAAATGGCGAAGCGATGGAATCCGTCTACATGGCTATACACTATCTCAACACTCCCCTCTTCGCTCTCCTCATCAAGCTCAATCGCATCGATCGCATTAAAGACAAAATTGGAAAAAAGCATCCCCAACAAATCCAAATCCCCCTGCAGCACAAAATCCTCTTCGGGAAACTGAAAATGGATCTCTTTGGCATAGCTGTAATATCCGATTGCATTTTTGAGTTCATTACGGATAATACTCCATTGCAGAGGAGTTTTTTGGGTACTGATCCCTTTGGAAAACATCAATGTCGCTTTGATAATCCGCTCAATACGGTAGAGTGATTTTTGTATCTCTGCAACAATTGGCTTATTCTCTTCAATTACCCGCTTCATCAATGTCGATGCCAGCAGTGCAATCGACCCGATAGGATTGCGGATTTCATGGCTTAGGTGTGCGGCCATCTGCCCCATCGTCGCGAGGTTTTCTTTACGCTTTTGTTCGGTGATATCGGTCGCACTGAAAAGCTGTTTCTCATTATGTAGCGCTGATTTGATCACATAGGAGCGCTCCTGAAAAGTCACCTCATAATCTTGTTCATCCCAGCGCAGCGTTTCGAATAACCCTCCCAGCCCTTTACCCTGCGAATTTTGCAAGAAGATCGAACCGTCCAATTCAACAATCCAAATAGCATTGGGCAAAAACTCGATGACCTGCTCGATGGTTGATTGCAAATAATCATACGACTGACGCAGAGCTACGTATTCCTCTTCGACTTTATAGGTTTGATCGATAAGGGCTTTTAGCTCTTCGGCTGAAATCATCTCTGCCATTAAACATTGCCGATGTGAGAAAGAATTTTATACAGTCCGTAGGGATCTTCCGTTCCACAAAGCTCTCGAATCGAGTGCATCGCCAGTGTAGGAACCCCCACATCGATCGTTTCAATCCCCAAGCGGGTTGACGTGATGGGGCCGATCGTCGAACCGCATCCCATATCACTACGGGTAACAAAGGTTTGCGTCGCAACCCCTATGTCTTGGGCACATTGAACAAAGCGCCCCATCGTCCGTGATGATGTCGCATAGCGCTGATTGGCGTTGATCTTGATCGCCACTCCGAGATTTAGTAGCGGGGCATGTTCGCTTTCATGTTTAGAGGGGAAATTCGGATGCTGCGCATGGGCATTGTCGCAGGATACCATCATCGATGTGCGCATCAGTGTCGAAAACTCCTCACCTGCAATGCGGCGCAATACCTCTTCGACAAATGTCCCCCCTGCCCCTACATGAGAATCGCTTCCCACCTCTTCGTGATCCATACACGTAAGCATCATCGGATTTCCAGTGTGTATGAGGGCTTGAAGCCCCACATAACAGCTAAGCAGATTGTCCAAACGAGAACAGGAGACAAACTCTTCGTGAATACCGAGAAAGGCCCCTTTTTGCACATCGTAAAAACTCAGCTCATGGGCGAGCAGTTTTCCGCTGTTCGCGCCCACTTCCTCCACTATCCACGACTCGAAATCAAATTCTTCGCCGCACGCGATCAACGGGACAATATCAGTCTGCGCATTGATCGAGCGATTGGTGTTCGCCTCACGGTCGAGGTGTATCGCAAGGGAAGAGACGATCCCGATAGGTCGCTTGATATCCATCAGCTTCTCACGGCGCACGCCAAGGCTATCCAAATAAACAATCCGTCCCGCAAGACTCAAATCACGGTCAAACCAAGGGTTAAGCAATACTCCGCCATACGGCTCCACACCAAAACGGATCGTCCCGGCACTCTTGGTCACCGGATTGGGTTTGAGACGCAGATGGGGAGAATCGGTATGCGCCCCGACGATCGTATATCCTTTATCGGGAGACGGAGGATAGGTGAAGGCTATGATTGAAGAGTCATTACGGGTCACATAGTAACCGTTTCCCTCTACCAATTTCCATTTTTCGCACTCGTCCAGTTTTTCGTACCCTGCGTCTTCCAACGCGATTCCCATTTGTCCCACCGCATGAAACGGCGTCGGCGACGCGTCGATAAATTGGATCAGTTTTTCGTTAAATTCACGCATGATAGCTCCTATAAGACATCCACATTTTCCAAACCGCTTAACTCTTCAAGCACCTTGTTATCGACCCGTATCGCCGAATCTATGACGACATCACACAGTTTTGAGACAATGATCAGCTTGATCGCGCGACGTCCAGGGTTACGGCGGATCAGCGTATAAAGTTTCTCTAGCGGTTCAAGATTATCGCTAAGACGGATACGTAGTATAAGCGGCTCTTGTGGTGCCTCTACGATTTTTGTTTCGACTTTTTTCGCCTCTTTTTTGGCTTCGGTGAGCGTCATGATCTTCGTAACACTGATACGGGTGAACATCTCTGTATGGGTTACTTTGACCTTGAACGCGATCGGCTCATCCTGATCCATTTTTTCGAGCTGTTCGAGTTTGTCGGAAAAAAGCATCATCTCGATATTGCCGTGAAAGTCCATCAAATTCACCAGACCGAACTGAGACCCTTTTTTCGACATCTTCACCTTGATCTCTTCAACTTTTCCGATGAAAATCGCGCTCGAACCGTCCGCGATGTTTTCCAGTTCGGATGAGAGGGTATAGTTGATCAGATCAATCTGCTCTCGGAAGTTATCGAGAGGATGGCCGGAAACGTAAAAGCCCAGAGTCTCTTTTTCAAACTCCAAAAGGCTTTTAAGTTCGTACTCTTCCTGATGTTTTAGGCTCAGCTCAACGGTCATCACCTCGTCATCATCCCCAAAAAGGCTGAATTGCGCATCTTTTTGAAGAGAAGAACTTTTTTTCGCTGTCTCCACCATCATTTCAACCTGCTCGATCAATGCACGGCGTGAATAGCCGAAACTGTCCAATCCCCCTGCTTTGATAATGCACTCGATCACCCGTTTGTTCACTTTTTGGGGTTCAATACGGTTGATAAAATCCTGAATGTCTTTAAATTCACCCTCTGCTCTGGCATCGAGTATCGATTCGACTGCCGCTTCCCCGACCCCCTTGATCGCCCCAAGACCGAATAGGATCTGATCCTGCCCGTCTTTATTGATGGCTGAAAATTCGAGTTGCGAATGGTTAATATCGGGAGCACCCAAAAAGATTTTCATCCGCTTGGCTTCATCGATGTATTTGACCACTTTGTCGGTATTGTCTTTTTCGCTGGTCAACAATGCCGCCATAAACTCTTGGGGATAGTAGGTTTTTAACCATGCCGTCTGAAAGGTGATCATCGCGTAGGCTGCGGAGTGGGATTTGTTGAATCCGTAGCCCGCAAATTTTTCGATCAAGTCAAAAAGTTCGGACGCTTTTTTATAGTCCAAGCTTTGCTTTGCTGCCCCTTGGCTGAACTCATCGTTGTAGGCGGAGAGGTCTTTTTTCTTACCCATCGCCCGGCGGATAATGTCCGAATACCCCAGACTAAACCCTCCGATCGTTTGAACGATCTGCATAACCTGCTCTTGATAGACGATAACCCCGTAGGTCGGTTTTAGAATCGATTCCATAGCGGGGAAGGTGTAACTGATCGCCTGACGGCCGTGTTTACGCTCGATAAAATCATCAAGCATCCCCGACTCCATAGGACCCGGGCGATAGAGGGCCAAAACCGCAATTAAGTCTTCAAAACTGCTGGGTTTAAGCCGTCGGTTGAGATCCTGCAT
>JAUXSZ010000030.1 GCA_030679635.1 Sulfuricurvum sp.
TAACAAGGGCGGCAATCCATCCGATGAGTCCAAAAGAATAGTGAACGGTTCGTATCACCGTATGAAAATCACCAAAGGTTTCATTGGCAAACGAGGTTGCCATAACAACCCCAAACAAAGCGGTTATCAACAGAGAGACCATCGCCAGACGCATCCCTTTGAGCGTATCGTGTATGACCCCTCCAAAAAGAAGGGGGAGCAAGAGCTGAACGAAAAAAACGATGGCGCTCCCCAGCAATACAGCGGCGATGACAAACAACGGAGGAAAGGAAAAGAAAAAAGCGCTTGCGAGAAATAGCGTACCGAAAACGAACAAGGTGTGAATGATCAGGGAATTGCCCAAGGGTGCGGGGACCGGTTTGCCTCCCAGAACGCTTTGCATCTGAAACAGCGCTCCGATCATGCTCATGGAAATGATCCCTAAAAAGAAGAGGTGAATCGCCGCAAGAGAGGCGGAATGGTTGGGGGTAAGGATATCCGAAGGATAAAAGATCATCGTTAAGGAGAGAAGAAGTCCGAAAAAAGGGACACTGAGAAAAAAGCGCAACACCACCGAGATGGGGGGTGCTTGATTCAGCGAGAGCCCTTGGTTATACACGATGACTTTCCAAATCCACATCACCATCGCGGGTGATGAGAATATGCCAGGCCCCATCGTCGTCCACATAGGCATAATGGCGTCCTCCATTGTTGGCAATGATGTCAAAGAGGGGAAGGGGCTCTCTGTTGTGAATCATATGGAGTACCTCAGAGCCGTGAAGTTTTGTGAACGCTTGAAAAGCCGTCTCGAGAGGGATCGGATGATCAAGCCCTCTGGTATCCAAAAGAATCATTCGCGCATCTCCTTCAATGTTTGCACCATCATCTCAGCGTCGCCCTCCAACGTTCGGTCAATCATCGGATAAAGCATTTGCTCCTCTTTCATGTTATGTTGCTGAAGCATAATCATCATCGACTCGCCGATACCGAAAAAATCGTTAATACGGTTGTCCTCCAACGCTTTTTGCATCGATTCCAAAAGAGAGCGCAGCTGCTGGTGTTCATAGCGCATCATCTGCGTCGGTCCGCCCGTCATCCCCGTCCGTTTCTCAAACGCGATAAAGAGTTCACGCTCTTCCCTATCGAAATGGTGATTGGTAGCGCGGTAAAATTCACCAAAAAGTTGCTTACCTTCGTCGATTTTTTTGGCGGAGAGGGCGTTCTCGGCGTCGGTGTACAAATGGTCACATGCGCGGTGATCGTCTCTCATAAATTCTAAAATCATAAGATACTCCTTCTTTTTAGGAGAGTATACCGTTTGCTACTCATTGCGTTATTGATGAGCATCAAGGTTTTTCTTTTTGTACGCTATTGTGAGGGAGAAAATCTTTAAAATCTTTGACGTAAATGATGTTGATCCCCTGCCCCAATTCGTGGACATCGGCATCGAGACGGAGCCATCGATTGAGCTGGTATTGGACCAAAACACTCGATACGGTGTCATTCTTGTACAGTACTCGCAAGTCCTTATTGAGATGGGTTCCTACTTCAAATCCCATTCCCCCCTCTTGGGTCGTCAAAATATTCATTGTGTCAATTTGTATTTTGGTTGTACTGTTTATCAGCCCTTTGATCCCCGCTCCCAGCATGAAATTGCTAGCATCGGTTCTCATGGCTGTCTTGCTGCGGTCCGTATTGAGTGCAGCATCCGCAGGAGAGCCAAAAAGGAGATAGCTCATGATGTCGTTTTGACTCATGAAGGGATCGGAGCTGAATAAAAAGATCGGCGAATCGAGGAAGTGGGTAATGTAAATCTGGATTTTTTTGTAATCCACTTCATGGCCGATGGTGAAATCGAGATACGGATTGATCGACTCCCCCCCTCCAAAATAGAGATGGCTGGTTTGGATGTCAAACGCTTTCCCTGCTGTTGTTGCCGTTCCTTTTGGGATAGTGACCATCCCTAAGATTTGAATCGCTCCCTTAGGCTCTTTCCATAGGGTGATATCGGGCTGGATCAACACATCCAGTTCTTTAGTGAGATAATGGATCGGATTTTGGGCAGTCACCTGAATATTGATGAACAAAGAAGCATTACGGGGAGGTCGAACATCTTGGATAATAATGACATCATCGTCCATGACTTTGAATTGGTGCAGCGGTAGATAGGTGATTTTTCCATTTAACAGCAGGATATTCCCTGTAAGTGTTTGGACGCTGTTTGTGTCGCGAGTGTAGAGGAGATCGAGGGCCGCCTCCACTTCCCCCTCAGGCCCCTGATAGCGGAAACGATCCGAATGGAGCGCGAGTTCGGTTTCAAACGTATCCGTATCAATTATCCCGCTAAGACGCAACGCATCGAATAGCCATATTTCATCGATAATGAGATTTCCCTCCTCATTGATGTGCAGGGTGGAGGGGCGCTGTGAACGGATATCATGGTTGGCAATGTCGAGACGGTATTTGTCGATCAGAATCGAACCGTTGTCGTAATGAACCGATAGCATGTTGTTGACGCCTGCGTATTGGCGCTGGGAATCCAAAACGGCGGCATACCATGGGACCTCGATATTCGTGGAGACGTGCAGAACCGTATCGTAGGTTAGGTGAGTGAGGGTCCGTACTTCGGCATCGTAGTATTCACCTTTTGGAAGTTCTATAGAATGAATTTCGGTGAGTGTTTTCCACAATGATGGGGTAAGGGAGGTAATTGTCACATCACTTTGCTCTTTGCTTTTGAATCCGCTGATGTCAAAATAGGTCCCCAGATAATTACCGGACCCTTTGAGATGGTTATTGACCTTTTCGAGAGAAAGAGCCATAGAGGGGCCGTTGAGATTGAGATACATATTCTCTTTGCTTTGTGTGAGAGAGAATTCCATATTTTTAGGTGGTTTGAGGCTCGAGTGGCTCCATGTTGGGGCATCGGGAGAGAGAACAAGATCCCCTTTTAGGTAAACATTTTCATCCTCGTAGCGTAGCGATCCGTTGATATCCCCGTGATTGTGATGGGCGTTAAAATTTCCGCTCAAGCGCTTATTTTTCAGCGTATAGTACCCTTTTGCGCTGAGGTTAAAAGGAGAGTTCTTCAACGCTTCTGGGAGAAAGGGGAGAAAGTTAAGATCATGATGGAGTGATCCAAGGTTCCATGCAAACAGGTCATAATCCCCGCTTTGCACCGAGAGGGTCGTATCTGCTAGGGTGAGTTTACCGGCCATCCCCTCCGCATCATTTCGAAAATTTCCCTCTATGAGGTGTGCGGGAAGAGGTTGGGATGAGGTGATGAACCCTTTGAGCGTGCTGGTGGTAACGCCCGTGAGAGCATAGTGCAGCTGTTGGGTGGTTTGTATCCGTTCCTGATCGCGCAGCAGGGTGTATTGCGCATCAAAATTGAGATAATCGTCTTTGTAGCGGTAATCCATCTCCAGCACAATGTTTTGTAGAGAGGTGCTTGGGTCCTGTAGAAAATCCAAACGGTGAAAGGCCGTATGGAGTTTTGCTCTCGTAGGGGAAAGTTCCTGAATCGTGATTTTCTGAGGCGAGGGGAGCGTTGTAAACCGTCCGACATAGGGATGTAGTTCTGCGGCATTAGGGTAAACAAGGGCGCTCCCTTGCAGGGCATTGTTTTTTACCTTTCCTTGAAGTGCGCCGCTGGCATAGCGGCTTTTAATCGAGGCATGGAGGGAAGCAAAATTGAGTTTGTTTCCGTCATAACTTCCGTTTTGACCGCTCAGATCCAGTTCGATGGGATATTTGCTGATGAGTTGCACATTGGTGAGGGTTACTGATTTTAGCGTGAAGAGGGGCAGCGGCAACGGGGAACCGCTATTTCCGATAAAATCGTCCAGATGGATCTGCAATCCGTCGATCACAATGGTATCGATGATGTGCTCCCCTTTTAGAATCGTGGTTAAATTGTAATCAAGAGTCAGCGTTTTAGCATCGATGGCATCGGAATGAAGGCCATAGAGGGAAAATCCCTCGGATAAAGAGCCCTCGGTGTGAATAGAGTGAATCCCAAGCGGAACTAAAACATAGGTGTTCAAAAGGGAGAGGCCATCGGAGCGATAGGCGATGTAAAGCGAAGCAGAGATGAGCAAAATCAGACTGATGAGTAGATAATGAAGACCCACAAACAAATGCTTTCCCGCTTTGATAGCGTGTTTTATGAAACGGTTACGTGGAGGAATAGGGGTTGTCAAAACAGTTCTCCTACACGAAAGTGAATCGCGTATTGGCTATTATCCTCCGGATCAACACCGAAATCAATGGCGATAGGTCCTATCGGGGTGACGTAGCGCAGACCCGCCCCAACAGCCCAATAGGGGAGCGTGTAATCGGGAATGTAGTTGTTTGATCCAAACGTCAAATCGCTGAAAACGACCCCCCGTATGGGGCTGTAGATAGGGAAACGATATTCGACACTTCCCTCAAGAAGGCTGTTGAATCCAAGCGGATCCCCATGGAGGTCTTTGGGGCCAAGTTGGCGATAGGTATAGGCACGGTTCGAATTCATTCCCCCTGCATAAAAGCGATACGAAGGAGGTATTTGCCCATCATAGGTGCGCAATGTTCCCCATTTTATGCGAGTCCCTACAACATACTCCTCCATGCTTTCTAAATACGCACCCGATAGGAGAGTTTTAAAGTACGAAGCGTCTGAGTAGGAGGATCGCACCGATCCTTGCGCTTTTGCGTTGATCCAATATCCCTTTTTTGGATCAAGCGGTTTGTCTCGCGTATCCATGTTGATCTCTCCAAAGGGGGAGATAATAAAAAGATTGGTATTGGGGAAAGCTTCTGGATTGGCGCTTTCATAGGTCTTGGCGTGATCGAACAGCAATCCGGCAAGGGCCGAGAATGGTCTGTCTTGATGTTTGAGGGTGAGTTTTTCAAAAATACTTTCATTCCGATATCCCTCAAACAGCTCATCGGAATAACCTACCTCTCCATGAATCGAATCGCGATTTCCTAGAGGGACAGAGAGGATACCGGATGCCTCTTTTTTGATCTGGGTAAATCGTGTATCGAGAGAGAGCGTTTTGAGGTCTCCGAAAAAATTCCGATGCTTTATCCCAGCAAGTGCTCCGAATCCTTGGTCACTGCTGTAGCCCAGACCCGCCGTAAAACGGATGGGTTTTTCCGTCTCTTCGATGTCCAACGCAATGGGGACAATGCTGCCGTTGCGATCGTTGTCGTTAATTATGACGCGGGCAATGGCTTCTTGGGCATATAGCGCTTCATAGCTTTGCTGGATGGCTGCGAGGTTGTAGGGATCCCCCTCTTTAAATCGTAGCATGGAGCCTGCTAGGTTTCCATCGATATTGGGAGTCGATGTAACACGGATTTCCCCAAAGGTACAGGGCTCGTTGGGCGTCGCTTCAAACAATAGGTGTGCTTGATGGGTTTGTATGTCTATCCACGCTTTGGAATTAAAGGTGGCATTACAGAATCCCGCATCTCCGTACTGCTTTTTAATATTTGCTTTGGAAGCGGTAAACTTTTCTTGGTCAAACAGCTCGTTGAGATGAAACGCTATGGCAGAGTCGACGTCAAAGTCACTGTTGATCTGAATAGTGGTAACGGTAATAGGGTCGTTCTCTTGGATGTTGAGAGTAATGGAGACGTTATTTTCCTCAGCAGTCACTTTGGTGTCAAAATAACCCTTAGATCGATAGTAGCTCGTTAGCGCCGAGGTGCTTTGAGAGACGGCGATGGAATTGAGGGTGGGATGATTTTCCCACATTTCTATGGCATAGGGTAGTCGTAGTCCTAAAGCATCATACAAATCACGTGAGGAGATTTTTTCATTCCCCTTGATAAACAGAGGCAGAGGGGTCGAAAAGAGGTAAGAGGAAAACATAATAACAAGCAAAAATGTACGCATGTTTACCTCTTCTTTTTGTGTTATTTTACCCTAAACTTACGGTTATATGGTCAAGGTATCCTAAGGGATGATACGAAAGAGCAGGGTTCAAAATAGAGAGGATCATTGCGATCGTACCGCCATGGGTACAAATTAAAACACTACCCTCCTTTGGAATCTGATCCAGAAAGTGTTCTATTCGTGCTTGAAATACTACGATCGGTTCGTCGCAGACAAAACGGTGCCAGCTCTCTTTGGAGTCTAACACGTTGGGATCAAAAGTATCCATAACTTCGATTTCAGCAAAGTTTTTCCCCTCAAAAGAGGGCTTGAAGCAAACCTCTCTGAGGCGTGGGTCGGTGATAAAAGAGTTCATTCCCATCGTTTCCAATGTTGCGGTACACCGTACTAAATCCGACGAATAGATGCGGGAAAAATTTTGATTCGATAGGTGTTTTATCTTGTCACGTTCAAAAAGGGCGCCATCGATTTCGATATCGGTGTGTCCGATGTATCTTCCGTGATACGCCGTAGGCGGTGGCGCGTGGCGTAGGAGGGTTAGCTCCATGTTAGCAGCACGGCCAAAATCAAAATGAGTTCAACCCCCTCCAGAGACATTCCCAGCACATCGCCGTTGATAAATCCGAGCGATTTTTTGGTGAGGGCGCAGAGGATGAGGGCTGTGCCGATCCCGATAAAAAAGAGGGAGAAAAACGGCCATGAGAGGAGGTAAAACCCAGCACCTGCATAAAGGGCAATCACTAGGATCAGAGGAAAGAGAGTGAGGCTCTCATGCAGTTTGGAGACAAAGGAGGAGCGAAAATCATGGTATTTTATCAATACAAGCAACGCAATGCGGCTAATGGCGGCAATCGCGATAAACGGCAAAAAGAGATGGTGCATCAGCAGAGTCGAGAGAGCCGAAATTTTGAGAAGGAGAAAACTGACCCCATAAAGAACCCCCATCGCTCCGACGGAAGGCTCTTTGATGATAACATAGGGATCTTTACCGCTGTGGGAGGCATAGAGGGCATCGGCCACATCTATGATCGCTTCGGTGTGGATAAATCCGTACATCACCATATACGCCGTTGCCGCGAGAATCGCCCCCAGCCATCCAAGCGGTTCAAGCAGACCGAACAAACCGAGGCTCAGAGCTGAGAGAATCAATCCGACCAGAGGGAGCGTGTAGAGCATGGCAGAGAGGACCTTGGGGTGGGAAAGATCGTCGCTCTCCCCAAAGCGGATCGGGAGAATCGTGAAGTAGCTCAGGGCGAATTTAATCCCCAGATACAGCTGTTTCACACGGCACCTCTTTCATGATGGCCAGCCAGTTTCGGTCAAACACCTTTTTGATATAGCTCTCACGATGGGGGACGATGCATCCCGCGCAGTTTTGGTGGATGGCGGATTCGCTGATATAGCGGTCCCCGTCGGGACTCTCTATCGAGCAGGTGCTAAAAAGGGTTTTTTCCTCTTCTTGTTTAAATCCTTTGTCGTTAAACCGAAAATTGGGACAGGCACACAGATAGCAGTTGAGCTCTTCGGTGTCGTGGCATTTTTTATTCTCCGCATAGAGGGGACAAAAGTCAACCTCCTTTTCGACCATATTCTCAAATCGAAAATACTTAATCACCTCTTCATCACTTAGATGGGTGAGTTTTTTCATAATCGCTGCATGTTTGCTCGCGTGTTCATCGAACCATTTTTTATATGACATTGTCTAAAATCCTTTGTGTGTCGAGTTTTTCTCTCATAATGGCGATAAAATGGTCAATCGTTCTTTTTTTGGTAGCTTCAAATTTCTCATCGTCAAAAATGCCGTGGACAAACGTCCCTTTGATGTGATCTTTTTCGTACCAAAGGGGATATTTACCACTGATCCCGTGGCGAATTTCAAACCCGTTGATTTTTTTTCCAAACAGTTCGTACACCCCTTTTTTGAGGATTTTTTCGTTTTGAAATACGATGACATCATCAATAAAGCCCAAAGCCTTCTCGCGGCTTGGGATGGCAGTTTCGACGCATCCATCGTCTACGATGGCATTAAACATCATCTGATACCCGCCGCAAATACCCAAAATCTCTTTTTTTCTGCGTTGGAGATTCTCAAAAAGCCCTGTTGTTTTGAGCCACTGCAAATCATGTATAACGAGTTTGGAACCGGGAAGGATAATCACATCAAAACTCTCTAGGGGAATATTGGAGGTGATAAACTCCACAAAAACATCCTCATCGGCGATCAACGGTTCAAAATCATTAAAATTGCTCATCGTAGGGTAGTTGATAATTCCGATTTTTTGTTTGGGGTTGGATTTGTTTTGGACGAAATTTTTGAGGCTTTGAGAGTCTTCAAACCCGAGGTTAAACGGGATATAGGGGAGTACTCCCAAAACGGGGATACCAAAATTCTCTTCGATAATGGTAATTCCCTCATCAAAGAGGCTCATGTCACCGCGAAATTTGTTGACGATGACCCCGATGACATTCTCTCGCAGCTTTTTGGGGAGGAGATTGTAAACGCCCCATATCGACGCAAAAACGCCCCCTCTCTCTATGTCGGCGACGAGAATGATTTTGGTATCAAAGGTATCGGCGATAAAAATATTGGAGAGGTCTTTGTCCATGAGGTTGAGCTCCACAGGACTTCCCGCCCCCTCACACACAACGCAGTCGTAGCGCTTTGCAAGGTACAAAAAAGCATCCCGTACAAGGGGTTTTAGCGTGTTAATATCACGGTAGTACTCCCGCACATTCTTATCACCCGCCACTTTACCATTTAGGATCAGCGAAGCACTGTTTCCCGAGCCCGATTTGAGCAATACGGGATTAAGATGATAGCTCGTCGGGATTCCCAACACTTCCGCTTGAAAATGTTGAGCAATGGCGATTTCGGCTCCGTCATCGGTGATGCGAGAATTGTTCGAGACATTTTGGGCTTTGAATACGCCCACGCTGTGTCCTCTTTCTTGGATGAGTTTGGCAATGACAAAAGTGAGAGTTGATTTGCCGGCATCCGATGAGGTGCCGAAAATAGAGATCGATTTCATACGATGATTCCTAAGGTTAACAAAATTATAACGAGAGTGTCCAGCCGCCATTGCAATTGTAGTGCGTTGCGGACATCCGAGGAGGTGATCTCTTTTTTTCCCTCTCCGAAATAGGGCTTATCTTTCATTTTACCGAAATACGACGTCGCTCCGCCCAGTGAGAGATTAAGCGACAAAGCCATCGCCGAAATCGGGTATCCCGCGTTGGGACTTTCATGCAACGCCCCATAGTGCCATGTCTGTCTGATTTTCCCGAGTCTGCCGAAGAGAGCCAATATAATCACCGCCGTAATGCGCGAGGGGATATAGTTCGCGATATCGTCCAGCCGCGCACTCACTTTGCCGAACTTTTCGTATTTTTCATTTCGGTATCCTACCATCGAATCGAGGGTATTGACCGCTTTGTAGACAAACAATCCGACTAACCCGAATAACAGCAGATAAAACAGCGGTGCGATCACCCCGTCGCTGAGATTTTCGGCGTAGGTTTCGATGGCGGCTTTGTTGATCTCGCTAGGAGTCAGATTTTCGATATCGCGGCTCACGAGAAAGCGGATCGATTCGGGCTTTGATAGGACATTTCGTACGCTCTCGTAGAGCATTTTGGATGCGATCCCACTCGAAGCGATGATTCCCAATAACCACGGATTTCCGATCAAAGAGATCGGGTAAACGACGGCTAACACACACGCTAACAGCCAAAACACGAGCCAAAAACCGCGCATGATAGTGTCGGAATAAAACTTCTTTTGAAAGGCGGTGATAAAATCCCCCATTAGCACGACCGGATGACGGATGAATGGGAATTCGCCGAAGAGACGGTCGATGATATAGGCGATTAGGGCGATGTCAAAGAACACAGTGCCTCCTCAAATCGTTTCAGCTCAGGGATGCTTTTCACCGCGATACGTACATACCGCTCGTCTAAAAAATCAAAATTGGAGCAATCGCGCACCATGATTTTATAGGGGATAAGTTTCTCCTGAAACTCCTTTGCACACATCGCTGCAAGCCGGACGAGGAAAAAGTTCGCATCGCTGGGAAATACCTCCACAAAAAGGGGAGAGTTTTCGAGGAGGGTTTTTAGATACCCTTTGGCTTCTTTGTTCTGTTTTTGGGAGGAGAGCCGAAACAGCTCGTCTTTGAGGGCGCTGATGAGAAAATGGCCATCAAGTGCCGAGATTTTCCAAAGAGGCTCTTGTTCTTTGAGGGCGCGGATATTTTCGCGCGACGAGAGGACGATTCCGACCCTCACCCCCGCGCATCCGTAAAACTTGGTCTGTGATTTTAAAACATAAAGTTTGTCATAGTTATGGATGGTTCGGCTGACCGATTCTCCGCCGCAAAATTCCAAAAACGATTCGTCGATGAGAATCGTGCAATTTTTCGAAATCCACTGTTTCATCAGCGCATCTACATCATAGTAGTGTCCGTCGGGGGTGGAAGGGTTGACGAAAATGATCAGTGACCCTTCGGCGACCTCCGTATGTATACTCTCAAAACGGTTGATAAGGATAATCTTTTTTCCGTGGACGGTGGCCGCTTTTTTGTACTCCAAATAGGCGGGGGAATAGATCGTGCAGGTGGGATGGTCGAAAAAGCGCATCAGGGAGAAAATAGCCGAAGAGCCTCCGTTAAAAAGCTCCATTTCGTCAGCGTTCACCTTGTAATAATCGGCTAACACACGTGTTAGTTCTTCATGATTCGGATAGCTGTTGAGTGACACGGTACTGAAATCAACAGCGGGGTTCATGAAGTTGATATTGGAGGAGAGGTCGATGACCTCTTCGGGGGTGAAACCGCAGTGAACGGCAAACGTGTTGACATCCCCTCCGTGTTCATATACTCTCATTTGAGGCGAATCCGGAGACCGAGTTTTACTTCATAGACTTCATCGCAGAGTGAGGCGATTTTTTGTCCGATGAGTCCGCTTAGGTCGACGTATTGTCGGCTCATCGAATCGATCGGAATAACCCCGCAGGTGACATCGTTGAGGACAAACACGATGTTAGCATCGATATCTTCGAGTGCTTCGATTTCGGCGATCAACACCTCTTCGCTCTCACCCAGTCGGTTGAGAAGCCACATGGAGATGCAATCGATCAGGTAGGTATGGCCGGACTCTATTACACGTGCCAGATCATGGGTCTCTTCGATCGTGATGAAATCATCCCTACGGGTCTGGCGGTGTTTTTCGATACGGTTCTCCATTTCACCATCACCGAAAGAGTGATCATACGTCGCGACGTAGTAGGGCAGATTGGAAGCCATTTCTTTGGCATGACGTTCTGCCAGAGAACTTTTACCCGATTTTTGCCCTCCGAAATAGAGTACTTTCATTGCAAAAAGCTCTCCACTTTACGGGTGATTTCCTCTTTGGTGACGCCATTTAGGGAGGCATACATCAATGCCCCTCCGGCACCGACCCCCTCTTTGGCTTCCCCCTCATCGTAGAGCTTGAGGGCGGGATGGGAAGTAAGGGAAAAATCAAAATCGGCGTAGTAGGCGCTAATGGGAAAATCGAGCATCTCCAGCAACCCTTTAATATCTGAGTTTGGATCTTCAAAAACCCACTTGGTCGTACAGAGAGAGATTTTGGTACTGTCAATGGATTGAGCTGTATGCTTTGCAATGGAGTTGACCATGAGCAAAACAGAGGCCATTTGCGTCCCTCCCGCGAGAATAATTTTCGTATCCCGACTTTGCGATCCCATGATAAAACCGGCATTGAAAATGAGCATATTGTCGCCCACTTTACCCACCTTTTCAAATAAATTATCGCCAGTCTCCAGCAGATTAAGGGCTTTTTGGAGCACGTCGCTTTTGATATTTTTAGGAGCATTTCTAAAACTGCTGCTGAATTTATCCATGGCGTCATATCCCAATGCCAACGCTGTTGCCGTCGCCGTTGTCGTCCCGCTGGGTACGGATTCTCCCAGAATGACATAATCGCCCGATGGGGCATAGTTTTGCCCAAATCGGACCCCTTTTTCAAAAAGCTCCTGTGCGTTAATGTTCGCCCCCTCTTCTATCGAACCGCTGGGGGTTATCCCGAAATTATGACACGTAAAATAAGAGACGTTGGGGGTCACTTCAAGACCCAGATTCAGAAGCTCTATGTCTCCAAAAGGATTTAAAAGATGGACGGCACGGGTAATGAGGGCAGGGGTAGGGACACCCTTGGGCGTTTCGGCAATCGTCCCCAAACTTCGCACCTCTCCCGTGCAAACAAACTCCGCATCGAGCGTCGGGGTGAGGTGAAGCATCCCGGGAATCCCCGCTTGGGTAATCCCCTCTATGTTTGCCGTTTTGGTGTTGGACAATGCCAATAAAAAAGTTCCTCTTTTCCCCCGTAAAAATTCTGCGAAATCGCTGCTGCCTAAAATCGTTTTAATGGTCATTGTTTTTCCTTGTCGAGATCACTTCGGTGAGCTCTTTTTTTGTTTCCCAGTTTAGTGTCTGAAGTTCGGGTTCGTCTAAAAATTCATTGACGTAACCGATCGTGAGATAGGCGATGAGTTTGTACTGTGAGGAGATATCCAAAATCTTTTTAATTTTTTTCGGTTTGAGGATACTCACCCATCCCACACCGATGTTATAGGCGCGCGCCATCAGCCATAAATTTTGGATGGCACAGACGACGCTGTATTCTCCCACTCTCTTTTGGGAAGTTTGCCCTAAAATCGCTTTGGCAGGCTTTTTGTATAACACCGCGATGTTATAGGCCGACTCTTTGATCCCCTCGAGTTTCAAAGTAGGGTAGAGAGTGTTGGAGCGAAAGATTTTTTTGGCTTTGCCGTTCTCTTTTTCAAACTCT
>JAUXSZ010000062.1 GCA_030679635.1 Sulfuricurvum sp.
ACATCGAAAAAAGCTACCGATTCAGAGCGTGCCGTTTCGATTTTAGCATCGGTTCCGTAGGTTAGAAAATGGTTGCTATTGAGAGCGTGATCGATTTTGATATCGCCGAAATAGGTTTTGTCGGTATTAAGATAATCCGCCCCTTCATAGAGGGAGTCTTGGAGTTGTTCAGCATACGCGAGAGTCGTTTGAAGGTTCATATCGCTGTTGAGGGTATGGCGCTGCTTGAGATAGATTTCATCGCGTGTTGTGTTGATCCGTTCCAACACAGACATAGGATTGCTGGTGAGAGGATGATTGACATTGCCATCTAGAAATGCCGGAGTGTTATTGAGAGGATCGTAACTGGCAACCGCAGAGCTCTCGGAGACCATCGGACCGCCAAAAGAGTTTGACGTGAAGTGGCTCGCTTTGAGCTCGAGGGTGTCATACTGGGAAAATTCATGGGTAAGCATCAACGAGAGGGATTGATTTTCCAAACTCGGTGACTCGCTGACCGCGTTATGATCGTTGTCCACTTGGTTTTGGTTGTGGTAGGATGCGGAAACGAGTACCCCTGTTTTGCGGTCGCTGCTCGTAGCTTCTCCGAGAAGAGAATAATTTTTCGTTCCGAGTGTTCCCATGGAGGTGTCGATTTCAATTCCGTTGCCGCGCGGTTTGCGGGGGATGATGTTAATCGTTCCGCCGATGGCTTCGGGTGCCGTAAGCGAAGTCCCTGCACCGCGAGCGATCTCTATGCTCTCGATGTCCGCAGTTCCGATGGCATCCATACCATAAAAACTCGATACCGTAGAGTTAAAGGGGATACCGTCAACCAATACCGTCGTATGCTCCCCCTTAAGCCCGTTCATTTGTACCCGTTTGAGCCCGCAGATTGAGCACCCCGTCGTGACACTGATCCCTGCTTCTTTTTCGATGGCTTCGGAGAGGGTCGAGGATTGCATACGGTCAATCTCTTTTTTGCCAATTACTTCGGTTTTCTCCACCAAATCTTTGAGCACCCCTTTGTGTTGACTGACCGGAGGGGTAGATCCCTCGACAGTGATGGTATCGAGTCGAATTTCGTTCGCAGATGCGAAGGTACAAATCGTTGCGCAGGCAACGAGGGAAAGTGTTTTTTTCATAAAAATATCCTAATCGTTTAAATAATGGTTTAATGGAGTTTGAAACGACTAGACGAGAGGAGGGGAACGGCTTCGGTTGAGGATAGAGCGTGCAGGGGATAGGTTGATGTGCGCAACGGCAAACGGTTCATAATAGGGGTCGATAAGGGATACAGTAGCGGTATTCCCCAAAAGCGCGGGAGCATGAGAGAGAACACATACTTCACAGAGCTCTCCGTAATGATGTGCATGACTCGCTTCATGGACGACGCTAGAAAAGAGAGAGAGGATGAACAGCAGGGCAAAGAGTCGTCGAAATCGTTGCATTCATCCTCCTTTAAAAGTTTTAATGTAATTATATCGGATGGCATGGTGTTTGCTTACTGATGTTTGATTGATAATTGAAAAGGTTTTAGAATGATAAAGAAAATTTTTGGATTAAGTTTAACTCTTTGTATCTCTCTTTTTGGTGCCATTGATAAACACGAACTGGATCAGCTCAAAATGGGGGCCTTGGTCGTAAAAGATTTGAATACTAAACATATTTTGTATGCGAAAGATGCTGAGAAGAGAGTGAGTCCGGCCAGTTTGACGAAAGTGATGACAGCACTTTTGGCGATACAAAGCGGCAAGATGAGCCAAGCCGTGACGATTACAAGAGAAATGACCAAGGTTGAGCCGACAATTGCCGGTTACAAACGCGGCGATGTCGTTTTGATGAGCGATCTGGTCAAAGCGGCGATGATCAAATCGGACAACGATGCGGCAAAAGCGATTGCGATCAGTGTGGGCGGGGATGAAGAGCATTTTGTCGCCATGATGAATGTCAAAGCCCGGCAGTTAGGGATGAGCCATACCCATTTTACCAATCCGTGCGGATACGATGGGGATGAACATTACTCCTCCCCAAACGATTTGCTTAGGCTCACTGAATATGCAATCAAAAATCCGATATTCAATACGATCAGTAATCTTAACAACCATACCTATTACGCACTACATAAAGGGAAATTAAAACTGTTCACCGCCTACACCCACAATCGCCTTCTGAATCGATATCAGTATGCCGTGGGGGTTAAAACAGGATTTACTTCAAAAGCGGGTGCCTGTTTGATTGCCCGTGCTAAAAAAGACGGACGGGATTGTCTGATCGTGATGATGAATGCCAAAGAAGATCGCTGGAAAACTGCCAAATATATTTTTGAGCAGGTGTTAAACAGTTAAAAATTTCTGTAAAAAAGCTCTATAAAATTCCGTTTTTTCCTCTCGCTTCATGGCTGCGTGGGCAGGAGAGGTGGAGGGAAGTAGCACCGTTTCGATCGGCAACTCTTTGAAATATTTACGAAACAGATCAAACGCTTTTTTTCCTGTAAATCCGATAGCGACGATGTTGGGATAGGTTTGCAAAAGAGCCTGGAAATCATTGGGGGTAATTCCTTTTAAATTCGTATCGCTCGAGTTTTTTCGCTCGCATGAACCAATTACATCCCACAGTCCGATCCCCTTTTCCAAACAGAATGCTTTTTTTGCTTCATTGTTTCCAAGGGAAACGGTGAAAATCGTCTCCATGATCGGCCAAAAGGCATTTCGGCTATGGGCATAATAAAACGAGTGTTCAAACGAAGCGATACTGGGGAAACTGCCTAAAAAAAGTATTTGCGTATGCTGATCGACAATGGGAAGAAAGGGGTGATTATAGGATTTCATACTGGGGATTTTAGCTCAATTTACCTTCCCCTAAACCACTGTTTGCTACAATTTCATCATTAATTTTATGGGTAAATAACCCACTCAAAGGAAAGCCATGAAGCGTGCTCTGCTTAGCGTCAGCGACAAAAGTAACATCGTCGAGTTTGCAAAATCTCTAATCGGGTTGGATTATGAGATCGTCTCTACCGGAGGGACCTACAAAATGCTACGCGCGGCGGGAGTAGACGCCATCGAGATTGACGATGTGACGGGATTTCCTGAGATGTTTGATGGTCGGGTTAAAACCCTCAATCCGTACATTCACGGCGGTATTTTGTTCCGTCGGGATTTAGACTCTCATGTCAATACGGCAATGGAATACGGTATCGTTGAAATCGATTTGGTGTGTGTGAATCTTTATCCGTTTAAAGCGACCATCGAGCGTACCGATGATTTTGAGGAAATTATTGAGAACATAGACATCGGCGGTCCTGCGATGGTTCGTTCGGCGGCAAAAAATTTCAACGATGTTCTTATCTTAACCGATCCGTGTGACTACTCTGTGGTACTCAATGCGATTCAAAACGGCTCAGACAGCGTTGAATTCCGCCGCGATCTTATGATCAAAGCGTATGAGCATACGGCAGCATACGACAGCATGATCGCCAACTACATGAACAAGCGTTTCAACAACGGCATGGGCGAGAAGCAGTTCATCGTCGGAAGCAAAGTCATGGACACCCGTTACGGCGAAAATCCGCATCAAAAGGGTGGATTGTACGAATTTGACACTTTTTTCAGTAAAAACTTCACAACCCTCAAAGGGGAAGCGAGTTTCAACAATCTTACCGACATCAGCGGTGCGGTAAAAATCGCGGCGGCATTCGGCGATGAGAACGCGATTTGTATCGTTAAACACGGAAATCCATGCGGTTTTGCGATTCGTGAGAACCTTCTTGATGCGTATACCGAAGCCCTTAAGTGCGATCCTGTATCCGCATTTGGAGGGGTGGTTGCCGTGAACGGTGTCGTGACGAAAGAGCTTGCTCTTAAAATGAACGAGATGTTTTTGGAAGTGATCATTGCCGGACGTATCGATGAAGAGGCGCAAGCCGTATTTGAACCGAAAAAACGGCTCAAATTATTTGAATACGGAAATGATCGGATACTGCTGAGTCGCGATGCAACGGACTTTAAACATATCGATGGCGGATTTGTGTTTCAAGATGCTGACCGTGTGGGTGATGATGAAGTTAAAAATGCAAAACGGGTGACAACGCATACGGCGAGCGCGGATGAGCTTAAAGATGCTGAAATCGCCTATAAATTAGCATCATTAACCAAATCAAACTGTGTCGTTTATGTCAAAAACGCAGCGATGGTAGCTGTTGGTATGGGGATGACGTCACGCGTTGATGCCGCTCGATGCGCATTGCGCAAAGCGGAAGAGATGGGATTGGATGTGCGCGGTTCAGCATTGGCGAGCGAAGCATTTTTTCCATTTCGTGACTCGATCGATGCGGCGGCCGGTGCCGGTGTCAAAACCGTTATTCAACCGGGCGGTTCAGTACGCGATGACGAAGTCATTGCGGCGGCAGATGAGTACGGAATCGCTTTGTATTTAACGGGTGTTCGTCACTTTTTGCACTAAAATAACCTGCGCCTCTTCGGCGCAACTTTAAATCCTCGCTCCTTCCCAATTTTACGAACTTCATTTTTTAACCTTGATTTATTTTGACTCAACTTTTATGTTATAATTTCAGCAATATAGTAATGATTATAATGTGAATAGGATTTGAAAATGTCAAAAAGTTTGTACACCACACTCGAAGTTTCCTCAAGCGCAAGCGACGTTGAGATCAAAAAAGCATACCGAAAACTCGCACGTCAATATCATCCCGATGTCAATAAAGATCCTAAGGCCGAAGAAAAGTTCAAAGAGATCAACGCAGCTTATGAAGTACTGAGCGACAAAGAGAAACGGGCTAAATACGATCAGTTTGGCGACTCCATGTTCGGCGGTCAAGATTTTCATGATTTCGCCAGGGGGCAGGGCGGAAATGTTGATTTGGATGATATTTTGCGTAATATATTCGGTCAAGGCGGCGGATTCGGCGGCGGAGCCGGATTTGGAGGTGGTTTTGGCGGCGGGATGAATCTCGACATTGAGGCCAGCGTCACCGTCCCGTTTAGTATTGCTGTCCTTGGCGGCAAGCATACGATCAATCTCAGCGGTGAGAGTTTTGATATCAAAATTCCTGCTGGAATCAAAAGCGGCGAGAAGCTTCGTGTTCGGGGCAAAGGAAAGCGTCATGGCTCCCAAGTCGGAGATTTGTACCTTCGGATCGATATCTCGGTGAATCCAGAATATGAGCGAGAGGGGGATACTCTGGTAAAAACCTTTAATGTCCCTCTTTATGCGGCGCTCTTTGGCGGAAAGGTCAGTGTGCAGACTCTGGAGAAAGAGGTGACGCTAAAAGTACCTGAAAACACCAAAAACGGACAGCGTTTCCGCCTCAAAGAGATGGGGGTTGTGAATCGTCAATCGGGTGCGCGAGGGGATTTATACCTAAAAGCCAATATTATATTGCCAAGCGTCCAAAGTATCGATGCTGATCTGGCGGAACAAATGAAAAAAACCCTTCCGCAAGGAGACTAACAGATGCACCATTTTGATGAACCGGTTTACATGATCAGTATTGTGGCTAAAATACTCGAAATCCATCCTCAAACGCTTCGTCAGTATGAGAGAGAAAATTTGATTTCCCCTTCGCGCTCTGATGGGCGTATCCGACTCTATTCCCAACGCGATATTGAAAAAATCAAAACAATTTTACGTCTGACCCGGGAACTTGGGGTGAATCTCGCAGGTGTCGATGTCGTCATGCGCCTCAAAAATAAGATGGAAACGATGGAACAAGAACTTTCAGAATTGCGTATCGAAGTAGCGCGCATACGCAACAGTTCAGGGGTTCCTGTTGCAAAATCGTTGGTGGCACAACGGAGCGTCTACGAAATGGTGATTTTTGAAGACGATCTTTTAAAGTAACAGGGATGCCTGTTTTGCCGACTCTTCATGACAGCTGGAAAGAGGCATTAAAAGCTGAGTTTACCCAAACCTATGTTTCCAATCTCAAAGACTTTTTGCGCGAAGAGAAAAAGCTCTATTCTCTTTTCCCCCCTGAAAATGAACGTTTCAATGCCTTTAATTTGACCCCTTTTGATTCCGTAAAAGTTGTTATCTTAGGACAGGACCCCTACCATGGGACGGCACAAGCGCATGGGCTCTCTTTCTCGGTACGGGAGGGTGTTGCTCTTCCCCCCTCATTAAAAAACATATTTAAAGAGCTCGTAGACGATATAGGATGCCCCTATCCCAACAGCGGTGATCTGAGTCCATGGGCGCGCGAGGGGGTGCTACTGCTCAATACTCTTTTGAGTGTTCGAGCCCATGAACCTTTTTCTCATAAGGATCGGGGCTGGGAACGATTTACCGATCAGGTCATTCGTACCTTGAGCGATCAGAAGGAGCATCTTGTTTTCATTCTTTGGGGAGCCCCTGCGGCTAAAAAAAGTATGTTGATAGACAGATCTAAGCATTTGATCCTCAAAGCGCCACATCCTTCTCCGCTCTCTTCGTATAGAGGGTTTTTCGGTTCCAAGCCGTTTAGTCAGACCAATGCTTATCTGATTCGCAACGGGATTGTTCCGATTAACTGGAAGCTTTGAATTTTTTGAGCATTTTTTTTCGCTCTACGAGAAGCGTTTTAATCTCACTGAGCGGATGCTCATGATAGAGTTGCTTTAACCATTTTATTTGATTATAGAGATCCTGTATCTTTCCCAATTTATCCTGAACCTGTTTGCACACATGAATTTTCCCCGTTACCTTTTCCTGAAAAATTTCATTCAGAAAATAAAGGGCATAGTGGGATACTTTAAAGCGTATGCGCAGGGCATGTAGCTCTTTTTTAGACGCTTTTTCGGGAAGTGCGCGATACGATTGCAGAGTTGTTCGATAATGTTCGTGCGCCGTTTGGCTAAGTTTTTTTTGTTCGATGGCCGGATTGAGTTCGACGAGAAAGTCATAAAATTCTTCTAATGCTTTGATGAGCCGTTGTTTGAACCCTTCTGAAATTACTTCTCCGTAATAGTGTTTTCGAATCGATCGTAACCGTTTGAGCACTTTTTTATGAGAAGTTGGAGTGATCGAAAGTAAAAAAATATCGAATTCACGCAAGGGATTGGTAGTTTTGAAAAAGGTTCTAAGCGTCTGCGGGAAAACGATTGTTTCAGGGGTATAGAGTTCGAGCAATGAACGAACGCGGCGAAGGGCAACTCGAAATTGATGAAGATGGGTAATCTCTTCCTCCGGCCCGATTTTTTGAACCAATAGAAGAGCCTGATAAAGCTGATACATGAGATATTTTGTTAAGGGTGAAAGCTTCATATAAACATTCTCGCTTATTAAGGGTTCAATTCCACTACAGCATAAATTGGGAGGTGATCCGAATACCCTTCTCCTAAATGATGCTTGGGATAGCGGCGGCTTTGCTGCCATCGATACATTGTCCCCTTATAAAAGAGGTAGGGTGCTTCAAATCGTCCGAAACTGCCTTGTACATACTCAAGCCCTTTTCCATCCGCCAGTGACGGTGAAATGATGATGTTGTCCAGCCCTTCATTGGCTCCCCGATATTGGTGGCTCCACCGTTTTTCTTCCGGAAGTTCGTACCACAGGTTATAGAGATGTCTTTTGCCCGATTTCAGTACCGTATAGCTAATGGGATGTTGGTCATCGTCAATGGTTTTGAGTATATGGTTGATCCCCGTAATCCCCTCAGTATCATTGTGTTTACGACTGCGTACAAAAGTACGGTACTCTTCGTAGTGGGAGTTGAAATCTCCGATGAGGAGAAAGGGTTCATCGGCATCCAGCTCTTCTAACCGTTTTTTTAATACTTTGGCACTCTGCACGCGCATACTTTCGGGACCGCTTTTGGACTTCCAATGGTTGACAAATACCCGCAAGTTTTTCCCCTTGATATCGAGCTTGACCTCTAAAATATCTCGATAGGCTCTATGGGCACCGACGGAACGGCTGAGGGCACTTGTGATGGGATAACGGCTCAAAAGGGCGACGGCAACGGTTGTGTTTTTAGAACGGGCAAAGGCGTAATAGGGATAATAGAGCCCTTGCCGGTTGAGCTCGGCTTTAAGCTCTTTGAGCGCTACTTCCGATTCAACCTCTTGCAAACCGATGACGTCGGCACCGATATCACGAATAACCTTTGCGGTATTGCGCAATTTGATCCGGTGCATTTCTTCATTCCATCCCCAGGATGTATTGGGGATGTATTGTTCGTATTCGGTTCCGTTATCGTTCATGTCAAAAAGATTTTCAACATTATAGGTTGCAATTTTCACGTCAGTCCCTTCTGCGAGTGTCCAAGTTATGAGCAATAGCCATAGAAATCGGATCACTCAATGCCGTTCAATCGGAGAAGATTTTTGGTCTCACACTCTCGCCCCATCATTTCGACGAAAAGCTCCTGCATGCTCTGACTCCCCCCTTTTGCCAACACAATTTCTTTGTATTTATGCGCCAATTCTGACCCGAATATCCCCTCATCCACGATCGCATAGTAGGCATCGGCACTGAGGACCTCCGCCCATTTATAGCTGTAATATCCGGCGCTGTACCCGCCGCTGAAGATATGGGAAAAACCGTTTTGAAATTTATTATACGCAGGGGGTTTGATAAACGAGGTGCGTTCACGGATGGATATGAGTAGATTTTGTATTTCATCCCCCTGATAGAGGCCAGAGTGAAGCATGAAGTCAAAGAGTGAAAACTCAAGCTGGCGGAGCATAAACAAAGCGCTTTGGAAGTTTTTGGCACGGATAAGCTTCGCGATCATCTCATCGTCCAGTACGGCCTCTGTGAGGTGATGCTTCGCAAAAAGCTTAAGGACTTTCGGCTCATAGGCGAAATTCTCCAAAAATTGTGACGGAAACTCTACGGCATCCCACTCCACCCCATTCACGCCGCTCACCCCATGTTCACGGACACGGCTCATCAGATGGTGCAGGGTATGCCCCATCTCGTGAAAGAGGGTGACGACATCATCGTGGCGCAAAAGAGAAGGGGAGGTGTCCGACGATGGGGGAAAATTGCAGACAACAAAGGCACTTGAGGGATGGATACATCCTGCCGTATCTTCGCAGTGGCTTTGAAAATTGTGCATCCATGCGCCGCCACGCTTGTCTTTACGTGCTTCGAGATCAAAATAGACGCGTGCGAAGAGGTTCTCTCCGTCATAGATGTCATAGGAGAGAGCTTTTTCATCCCACAGGGGGATCGTGCGTTTTTCGAAGCGGATACCAAACATTTTTTCCAAAAATTCAAACATCCCCTGCAGAACTCCATGCTGTTCGAAGTAGGGACGATACTCTTCTTCATCGATGTCGTATTGTTCTTTTTTGAGAATTTCGCTGTAGTAAGCCGTGTCGTAGCTTTGGAGATCTATCTCTTTGGCAATCGAGCGCAGTTGTGCTATTTCCCTCTTTGCTTGGGCTTGCGAGGTTTCGGCCAGTTCGTTTAGAAAGGTCAAAACGCTTTGGGTAGAGGGGGCCATTTTTGACGCAAGAGAGTATTCGGCATAATTGGCGAAGCCCAGGAGTTGAGCGCTCTGTGAACGAAGTCGTAGCAGTTCATCGATGATAGCCTCATTTTGAGGGGCACGGGTCACATAGGCGCGGTAAAGTTCTTCACGGATGGTGCGGTTTGGGCCATAGGTCATATAGGCGATGTACGATGGGCTTTGGAGGGTAAACCGGTATTTGGTAATTCCCTCTTCTTCAAAATGGGCATCCTCCAAGTCACTTTCCGGAATCCCTTCCACATCCGCATCGTCGGTAATGATTTTTTCATACGCATTCGTTGCGTCCAAAACATTTTGAGAAAAATCGTTTGTAAGGGTACTTTTGCGTAAATTGATCTCTTGGAGCCGTTGTTTGGAACTCTCCTTCAAATGAGCGCCCGAGAGTTCGAAATGAAGAATATTAAGATCGACAATGCGGCGTTGTTCCGTATTTAATAGAGCGTATTCATTTTTTTTAATCTCCTTAAAAGCATCATAAATAGCGAGATTTTGTCCTACAAAGGTAGAGTATTCGGTTAGAATCGGCAATGCGTCGGCATATACTTTTTGTGTTTCTTCGGAGTTTTTAACGGCATTGATATGTGAAAGGGGGGTGAATAGAAGCTCCATATCCTCTTCCATAAAGTCAAACGGCCGTACAAAATTGGCATAGGTTTTGTGAGGAATTTCCAACAAAGAAGCAAGGGTTTTGTGGCTGTTTTCGATCAGGGACGTCAGATCGGCGATAAAAGTCTCTAAATTGAGGGTAAAATCGGTAAATGGTTGCATGGCACTCTCCTAAATATGGTGTTATTGTAGTGCAGTGTTTCAAAATTTATTCTATAATAGGTCAATTTGTTTACGGAAGGAAAGCTGTGCGTACTATTTTAGATGCAAAAATGAAATTGTTGATTCGGTATATATTCGTGGGGGCTCTTTCCTTATTTCCCCTTGTTTTGGTTTTAATCGTCGTGAATTTTCTCAAAGATTTAGGGGTGAGTGCCTATTTGTCTCTCCATGACTATACCAATTCATTCGGAATTACGATTGCCCTGATGGTTGCCGTGATTGTCATGTTTGCTATTTTGGGATATTCGATTGAGCGGTACGGGAAATCGATGTTTGTTTCGATTATTGACAGTACGTTTGCGCGGATTCCTGCGATCCGTTCGGTCTATTCGGTTTCCAAAAAGCTTGCGGCGATGCTCTCAGGGGGTGAGGACGGAGGTAAAAAAGAGGTCGTTTTGATAGAATACCCTAAAGAAAACCTATGGGTACCGGCGTATCTGCTCAACCGTCATGCGCATATATGCGTTTTGTTTATCCCTACCTCTCCCAATCCGACAAGCGGATATACCGTTATGGTAGATGAAAAGTTCACCGTCAAAACAACGATGACCTTGCAGGAAGCGTCATCGTTTATTATCAGCATGGGGGCCGATTTCCCCCGTAAAGAAGAAGTCGCGCGTCTCATCCCTGCTGTGGACTAATCAAACTCGTCATACTTCGGCTCAAGCGCTCCAAAGGTTGCGATGAGGTGGTGACTGTAGTGCGGTGATTCGCCCTTTAGCCGTTCTATCGCCGCCAAACCAAGATCATAGGTCAAAGAAGAATCAACAATCACATGCGAGAAGTAGACGGTATTCTCATCGATCGAAAAATGGAGCCGTTTAAATTGGGCATTTTCATTGAGCAAATAATCATAGAGAGCTTCGATATTACTTTGTGGAATACGGCAAAGGGCTGAATCGGCAATAATAACGCCGTTGTCATAATAGGTAATCTCTATTTTTACGCTTTCGGAGTCAAATTTCCAATTGCGCTGACTTCGACGGGATAACGTGACGTTGAGGTGGAGGGAATCCATGATTTTT
>JAUXSZ010000208.1 GCA_030679635.1 Sulfuricurvum sp.
GCAACAGTTTCTCGATTTCTGAAGCAACCCCCTCAACATCGCGTCCAAATAAAAACTCTGTTCGCGCATAGGAACCGAAAAGATTCATCACTACCGGTGTTGTAAATGTTTTGTTATTTTTAGTATCAAACGGATGGGTAAATAAAAGGGCTTTCCCACCCCCCTCTTTTTTAACTTCGGCATACGCTAAATGGGGAATTTCGAGATTGATATCCAAAGGCGTATCGATCACGCGCAGTTCATTACGTGATTTAAGAAGTTCAAGCGTTTTCGCTAATGTCATGCTTTATGCCCATCAGCCATGGCTTCGGCACGGATTAAAAGCTCCATAGCCCCTTGATCAATCAAACGTTGGGCCATGGCTTCACCTACACCCGCAGTCGCATCACGCGAAACACTCAATTCTTCACCCATCATCTCAGTACCATCAGGAAGCCCCAAAATACTGCGTACGGTAACAGAGCCATCCTCTTGGACACGAGCACTGACCCCGATGGGAACTTGACAACCCCCTTGCAACGTATCCACAAAACCCCGCTCAATCGTTGTTTCCAATCGACTGTCCGCATCTTCAAGCCCACGTGCAATTTCGAGTACCCACGGTTCATTAACCGTCTCAATACCCAACGCACCCTGCCCCATTGCCGGAAGCATCTCATCCATAGGAATCGGATAAAAATGAGACACGCTATTAGTCAATCCTAAACGGTTGATTCCAGCAGCTGCCAAAATAATCGCATCAAATTCACCCTCTTTGAGTTTGCGAATACGGGTATCCACATTGCCGCGCAAATCTTTGATCATCAGATCAGGACGCTCTTGGAGCAACTGCATACGTCGGCGAAGGGAAGAAGTCCCTACAACGGCACCTTGTGGCAAAGCATCAATATCGGCGTATTTTTCGCTCAACATTGCATCGCGGACGTCTTCTCGTTTCGTAATAGCCGAGAGTAAAAGACCCGCAGGCATTACGGTCGGAACATCTTTGAGTGAGTGAACCGCCATTTGCGCCTCGCCCGCGAGCATCGCTTCTTCAATCTCTTTTAGAAAAAGCCCTTTCCCCCCGATTTTCGCCAACGGCACATCCAAAATTTTATCCCCAGAGGTAATAATAATTTTGAGTTCTACTTCTACATCGCTGTGATTGGACTCAATCACCGACTTGATATATTTGGACTGCCAAAGAGCGAGTTTACTGCCGCGGGTTGCGATGGTGAGCTTTTTCATCAATTATTTAACCTTTACTTCTTTATACTTGTTTTTACTAGGATCTTTCTTTCCATCGAAGAATACACTCGGTGTTCCGGATACCATTGCATTTTGAGCCGCTTTTTGATCCGATTCATACTGTTTTAACACAGATGGTCGTCGAATGTCTGCGAGACCGAATTTGGTTTTGAATGTTCTGTTAAAAGCATCCAAAATTTTCCCCTCATCACGTTCATTCGCATTCACTTCTACCGTGTACAAACGCATCGTTACATTATCCATGCCGTTTTGTTCTGCCGCTATTGCCCCTTTTGCCAGTGTCACTGCAGCAGGATGCAAAGTCGGAAGGGGGTAATGGAAATAATACACGCCAAATACAGCTGGGTATTTTTGCATATACGATAACGTCTCAGGGACATAACGGCGGCAAAACGGGCACAATGGATCTGAGAAAATCGCTACTTTGTATTTCGCATTCGCACTTCCGCTGATTAAATTGTTTTTCGTATAAAACTGCGATGGAAAATCAGAGGCAAGCGTGTCATTGTAGCGTTCACCTGTCTTGAGATTGACCAATTCCGTTGCCAATGTATCGCCGCTAACGAAATAGGTTCCGTTTTGATTGATATGGCGATTGTCGTTGCCCTGCTTAACATCCGCATCAATAGAAACAAAATAAGCCTGCCATCCGCTCATACCTGGAACCGATTTTTTCCCATTGATATCAAGCTTTACATTCGAAACATTCGGGTTCGTTGCAATCCCTTTTTTTAAAAACGCTAATACTTCCGCATCGCTGGCGGCGAATACGTTAGCGCAAAGCAGGAGAGTCGCTGATAATTTCGGCATCAATAACATGGTCATCCTTTGGTTGGTGTGATTGGTTTTGTTTTGGATATTTTGGCATAAAACGGCTAATGATGAGTGAACCCACCAAACCAATGTGTATTAAAATAGCAATAATATCCGTAAAAATTCCCGGTAATATCAGTAATATCGCCCCCAAAAGGGAGAGAAGATTGCGTTGATAAAAGCCGTTTGCGCTAATGCGACGTTCTTTGAGTTCCATGATATTGGAAATCAATGTTGTCCGAAAATTAAAAAGAATCACAATACCTATCAAAGCACTTCCTATGATCTCAGCAAACATCATCAGCCCGCCGATACGAGAGGCAATTTCTACGGTAATGATTACCTCTAAAAAAAGGTAAATCAGAAAATAGATCATCCGATCAATTCTTTGATTTTTGAGAGTACATCCTGCGCATTCACGGTCAGCATCTCACGCGTGTTACGGATCATGATTTGTACTTGATTGTTTTCCATCTCTTTACCGATAATCACCGTGAAAGGGAAACCGATAAGCTCCGCATCGGACATTTTAAATCCAAAACGCTCTTTACGATCATCCAAAATGGTCTCAATACCCGCATTCCCCAATGACGTGTAAAGCGCTTCTGCGTATGCCATATGAGCTTCTTCTTTGATATTCGAAACCATAACATCCACCATATAGGGTGCCGTCGCGTGGGTCCAGATACATCCTCGATCGTCATGGTGCTGTTCGATAACGGCAGCAACAAGTCGGCTGACACCCATCCCGTAGGTTCCCATAATAAACGGTGTCGAACGTCCGTTTTCATCGAGATACTCCGCTTTTAGCGGGGCCGAGTAGACCGTACCGAGTTTAAAGATATGCCCGACTTCGATCCCTTTGGTATGCAAAAGTTTGCCGTTACAATGAGGACATCCGTCCCCCTCCTGCACTTCAACGATATCCGCAAATACGGCTTTATCCATCACACTCAAATCAACACCCACAAAATGGTAATCGATTTCATTTGCACCCGTGATCATGGCCGTTGCATTTTTGGTATCGTTGTCCATGACAAATCGGATTTTATCCTGATCGAGAGGCCCGACAAAACCGGGAACAAGCCCAATTTCTGTGAGTTCCGCTTCGCTCGCATCGACCAAATCGATCGCACCCACACTGTTGCGTGCTTTGACCTCTTGCAGTTCGTCACATCCGCGAATAAAGAAACAGACCAATTCGCTTCCCTCGGTATACATCGCACGCTTGATGACCGCTTTGAGGGTGTAATACGGATCAACTTTGAAAAATTGGCTCAAATCGTCGATTGTTTTAATCTCCGGTGTTTTAAAACGGGCAAAATCAGCAGCGGGTGCATCAGGAAGCGTCGCTCTAGGGGCGCGGCGTGCCGCTTCGACGTTGGCACCGTATTCGCACGTGTCACATACGGCGAGAGTATCCTCACCGCTTTGAGCCAATACCATCAGCTCTTTTGACCCCGTCCCCCCTATGGCTCCGCTGTCCGCTTCAACGATACGGAACGTCAACCCTAAACGCTCCAAAATACGCTTATAAGCCGCTTCCATCACATCAAACTCACGATCCAAATCTTCCGTAGAGGAGTGAAAACTGTAGCCGTCTTTCATCACAAACTCGCGTGCACGCATCAATCCAAAACGGGGACGCGCTTCGTCACGGAATTTCGTCTTGACCTGATAAACATTCAGAGGAAGCTGTTTGTAACTCGTCACACGATTGCGGACGATGCTCACCATCATCTCTTCATGCGTCGGCCCCAAAACAAAAAGGTTGTCTTTTCGATCGCGGAAACGGAGCAGCTCTTTACCGAACTTCTCAATGCGCCCGCTCTCTTCCCACAGCTCAGCTGGGGTAACGAAACTCAAATCAACTTCCAAAGCCCCGACACGCTCCATCTCCTCATTGATAATCGTCTCAATTTTTCGAAGAACCCGCTTCCCTAGAGGAAGAAAATTATACAAACCGCTTGCTACTTGGGTAACAAAACCTGCTCTTGAGAGATAGATATGACTCGGAAGCTGAGCATCTTTAGGGGATTCTTTGGTTGTTGGAATATAAGCTTTGGAAAAACGCATTAGGAACCTTTGTAAGATTTTTGGGTGGGTGGGGTTTGGTCATCATTTTGATTCATTAAAAAACTCATCGCGTCAATCAACGCATCGGCTCGTAGCGGATCAGATGCATCACGCATCCGCTGTGCAAAAGGGTGCAGAAACCGTTTTAACGCTTGTTCCGTCGCCTTTTCCACCGCAGCTTCATACTCTTTGGGGATAAACCCTTTGTCTGTAACACGCGCGGCTTCCGTTCGTGCGCAAGCATACGCCGACTCATATATGGTTTTAATCAACGGTTCGATGGTCAGGGATTTAAGCCATTCAAAAAAAGCGGCACTTTGGCGACTGATGACCACAAATGAGGTACGTGCTTCATCTTCACGCAAAGCTATGTTCGTAGTAACAATCTCTTTGAGATCATCAATTCGGTACAGATGTATACCCCACGGTTGTGTTTCACAATCAATATCTCTAGGAACTGCCATGTCAAACCAATACCGATCAAACGAACAGCTTTGTATCATTTTCTCATCAATAATAGGGGTAATCGAGCCTGTCGAGGTAAACAACAGCGGATATTCATTGATCGCATCTGCTATCTCCTCAAATGAACGGACACGGGCATTGCATTCACGGGCAATCTCTTCGGCTTTACTGAACGTTCGGTTCATAATCGTGACATCCGCGCCTTGCGCACTCAGGTGTTTGCAGGTAATGACGGACATCTCTCCAGACCCGATAACAAGCACCCGCATCCCATCCAGTGAACCGCAGCAATCGCGCGCTTTGGTCACAGCAACACTTGCAACCGAAACCGGTTTGGAAGAGATTTCGGTCACATTACGTATTTCGGCAGCACATTTTTGGGCAAACTGCACCGCTCTTGAAATTTTGAGTCCGCAGAATTCATGTTCCAGAGAGAGCTTAAAGGCATCCTTGATTTGTCCAGCGATTTGGGTCTCTCCCACAATCATAGAATCAAGAGAGCTGGTTACACTGAACAGGTGGTGAATCGCGCCATAATCATCGAGAATATCTCCCCGCATTTTGAGTTCATCCAACTCAAAGTGCGAATGTGCCGATAAAAGGGTAAGAAGATAGTCGGTAGATTCCTCAAGATGACTGCAGCTGCAAAAAATTTCGATCCGATTACACGTCGAGAGGATCATCGATTCACTGATGTAAGGATAGTGATTGATTTTTTCCATCATCGCAATTTTTGCCGCATCGTTTACAAACGCCAGCTTCTCGCGCTGATTAAGTGTCGAATTTTTATGCGAAAAACTGATGATAAGATAGTGCATTAATGACTTCTTTGAATCACGGATGTGATAATGGCACGCAAAGCATCCTCATCACCAATGACGCTAAGTGCTTCATCGCAAAGATCCTGCGCTCTCATGTACGAACGCTCAATAATAGCATGTTCTTTCATCGCATTTGCAAGCCACTGCTTCTCTGAGATTTCCAGTATCCGCCCGTGATATCCGATCAGTTTCTCTTTTCCTGCATCATCCAAAACGTCATATAAATCCATATAGGGAAGCGTTGTCTTTCCCTCAACAAAATCATTCAAAGCAGGTTTCCCCAGTGTTGCTTCATCGCCGACAATGTCCAAAATATCATCAACAATTTGAAAAGCCAATCCCAAGTTTTTACCGTATACGCCATACGATACAGCATCTTTGCCCTCAAGTAACGCGGCACAATAGGCGCAAGATTCAATAAGCGTTGCTGTTTTCAAATAGAGCATCTTGAGATAGAGATCACGGTCAAGATTGAACTGCTCTGCCATCTCAACATCCATCATCTCCCCGATCGAAAGACGCGTAACCGATTCGGCAATCGTTCTGGCAATCTCAGGAGCAAATGAGGTAAGTGAACTAAAGGCTTTGGAGTAGAGAATATCCCCCAGCATGATGGCCACTTTACTGCCATGCGTTGCATTCACCGACTCAACACCCCGACGAAGCATCGCGTCATCGA
>JAUXSZ010000064.1 GCA_030679635.1 Sulfuricurvum sp.
GAAACAAAAAAGCACTCACAGCAGATGAGCAAAAAGGGCTAAAAACCTTTATCGATAAAGGGTGTACAACGTGTCACAACGGCATAGCATTGGGAGGAACAATGCAGGCATTCGGCGTCGTTGCACCGTACAAATACATGAATGTCGGTGATTTCAAAGGGGATAAAAACGGAATGGTTCGTGTCCCTACATTGCGCAACGTAACCGAAACGGCGCCGTATTTCCATAACGGTCAAATTGCCACTCTCCCAGAAGCCATCAAAGAGATGGGACGTATCCAGCTCGGAATGGATCTAAGTGACGAAGAGACAGCCTCTATTGAAACCTTCCTCAAATCACTTGAGGGACGCAAGCCGGCAATCACCTATCCGATGCTTCCGGCTTCAAATCCGACAACCCCTAAAGTAGACGTTAACTAAACTGCCCTCTCCTCCCTGCGAAAGCGGGGATACCTATCTTCTACTTGCAATCAATACCTAAAAACTCTTTTTGATACTTTGCACATTCACTTTTTGGTATCTGTAATAATTTCGGCTTTTTGGCCGGATCGAGCCAACGGAGTAATTCCAACAGCGGCTTCTCTTCCATCGCCGTACATCCCGCCGTCGGACGCAAATCGGGATGGTTGAGATGGAAAAAGATGCACGATCCGCGCCCTGGAACTCCCACACGGTTGTAATCGATCACGGCACCGTTACGGTACACGCTGTCCTCTCTGTGCATCAGTTCGAAGCTTTTAGGGGGATGTTCTGAATCCAAGTGAGCCATTGTGTTGTATTTTGCATCGTTCACATCGTCGATGCAAATGAGGGTATCCTCCGCATGCCAATAGGGCATAGCCGAGTTTGGCTGCCGATCTTCCCCAAACGTAGAGGAGATATCGTAAACTCCTGCCGGACTTCGTCCATCCCCTTCTCTTTTGAGCGGTTCTTGATCCTGATCCCACCCTAACCCGTTTTTCCCCAAAATAACGGGGACAGCAGGGAGAATAGCTTTGTAACTCCCCTCTACCTTGTCATACCGTGTCATCACTGCCGATGTGGCATTAATATCGGGTGAAAGCACCACCACCAGTTGTTGTGAACCGGACACCAACGGAGCCAAAATCATAAAAAAATTTAATAACCTAAATTGAGACATAATATACATGGCCTTAGTTACTTTTAAAGTGAGGTAGTATAGCATAATGAAAAATTCGTCACAGGGATAGAGCATGAAGGTCACCGTTCGAAAAGCCTCCGAAACCGATACCGTGATTATTAGCCAAGCTATACTGGAAAGTTCCCGAGCAGGAAAGCGGGTAGGTCTTTTCGATTTTGTCTTTCAAGCCTCTAACGACACTGAGCTCATCGGCTATTTGCAACGGCTCATCATCACCTCGACCAAAAGCTATTGCCATTTTTCCAATTTTTTCATTGCCGTTTCGGGAGGAGAATCTGTCGGAGCGATTTGCGCGTATGAGCCTCGCATCGCCACGCATGATGCCCTCGCCAACGCACTGGAAGAAATCGGTATTGACGAAAGCTATCATGAACGGATCGCCGGCTATTTATTGTGCGAACCTGAGGTAGACAATCAAACATGGATTCTCGATTTTCTAATGGTCAAAGAGGAATTCAAAAGCATCGAAACGTACAAAGAACTGGTGAGTAAAAGCATGCTCCCCGCGCGTCTCAAAGGGTACCGTAAAGTACAAACGATGGTCGAAATCGGTTCCGTAGAAACCGAAATGATCTATAAAAAGCTTGGGTTTACGGTTATTGATGAAAAAAGAAGCGATTACTACGAAGAGCAGTTTAGCCGTGCCGGTATTATGCGTCTGCAAATACTACTTTAAGGATTTTCAATCGAATACGGACTTTTAGGACTCGTTCCCCCTTTTATCGCGATTATTCTCGCACTTTTCAGCCGTTCGGTTTTTGTGGCCTTGCTCACAGCCATTCTCGTCGGTGAATTCATTATTTCCGGTTTTCACCCATTTGATTCGATTATTCTCATGGCTGAACGCTTTTGGGGATTGCTCAACGAACTGTGGGTTCTAAAAACACTCGCCTTTGCAATGATGGTAGGCTCCGTCATGACCCTGATCGAGCGAAGCGGAGGGGTCAACGGCCTTGTACACGAGCTCAGCGTCCAACGCTCCCTTGTCACCTCCAAGAGGGGAGCTTTGATCCCCAGTTTCATTGCAGGAGTTGTCATCTTCATCGAATCCTCCATCACCTCGCTCGTGGCAGGCGCCATCGGACGGCCGTTTTGCGATCGTTACGGGATCAGCCGTGCCAAGCTTGCCTTTGTATGCGACTCCACCTCTGCCCCCGTATGTTCCATCATCGCGATCAACGGCTGGGGGGCATTGCTGCTAGGACTCATTGGGGGACAAATCGCCGCAGGGCTTATCGCCGGAGAAGAGGCACACTGGCTCATAAGTGCCATCGGCTACAATTTTTACGCCTACATTGCCTTGGTTGTCACGTTTCTCACCATTTGGTACAACATCGACATCGGGCCCATGCGCACCGCCTCCATCATAGAACCATCCATAGAGTGTGAGGATGAAAAAGGGTCCGTCGGTCTTTTCCTCTGGCCGATGGTATGGATGATCGGCGGAGTCCTGATTTTTATGCTCATCACGGGCCAAGGGAACCTTCTCAAGGGTTCCGGGTCCAGCTCAATCTTTTATACCCTCATCGTCACACTCATTTTGATGTATGGGTATTATCGTTTCAAAGGGGCCATGGAGACCAAAACATTTTTGGAAGAGTCGATACGGGGAGCAAAATCGATGGCACCGATCGCCTCGATACTTCTTCTGGCTTTTGCCATCGGAGGGGTCAGTTCCGACATGGAGGTGGGAAAATACCTCGCTTCATTCATCGGCGACTATCTCCCGATCCCCTATCTTGCCGCAGCCATTTTCGTTCTGAGCGCCATTATCGCGTTTGCAACGGGGACGAGCTGGGGCACCTTCAGTATCATGCTACCCATTGCCGTCCCACTCGCAGTCGGACTCGATGCCCCTGTCGCACTTGCGATGGGTGCCGTCATCTCAGGAGGGGTATTCGGGGATCACTGTTCCCCTATCTCCGATACGACCATTATCTCGGCAATGGCAAGCGGATGCAGCGTCCAAGAGCACACTCGGACGCAGTTGCCGTACGCGCTGATTTCGGCCGCAATTTCTTTGCTCTTGTTTATTACGGTAGGATTGCTGATTGCCTAGGTTTCCCATTATTCTTCTGTCGTCCCTTATTGCTCTTGCAGCATACGCAGAAGAACTACCGAAAATGGAGTTCAAAGAGCAATCGGCACTAAAAATGACCACTTCCAATGAAACGAGAGAACAACACACTCGATGGCTTCCTATTATCTCCCCTAGCGGACAAGAAGTTCCAAAAGAAAGCGCAGCATTACCTTCCAAACCTATGGGTGAATTGATAAAAACACAAATTCAAAAAAAAATACAAATTCTGCTAAAACCCATAAACGATGATGGCCAAAACTAATCATCCCTCGGTTATTATTTTTAGAGTTGGAGTGTGCTAAAATCTTTTTATGACAAAAGCCAAACTCCTACTTTTAGAAGACGATCCCAATCTCTCTGAGAGTGTTGCCGAATACCTGCAAAGCCAAGGGTATGAAGTTGCCTGTGCGTATGATGCGACCTCGGCGGAAGATTTTCTGTATGAACATCAATTTGATCTGTTGCTGCTGGATGTGAACGTTCCGGGCGGTGACGGTTTCTCTCTTCTCAAAGAGGCACGCAAAAAAGGGACGGCAACCCCCGCTATTTTTATCACATCACGCAATGCGATGAAGGACGTCGAACAGGGATTTGAAAGCGGAGGGGACGATTACTTGCGCAAACCCTACGAACTCAAAGAGCTGCTGCTGCGGATACAGACGATACTCA
>JAUXSZ010000070.1 GCA_030679635.1 Sulfuricurvum sp.
GAAATCACGACACCATCCCCATAATAGGTATTAAAAGCGCGTCCATCGACATAAGTTTCCAGCCGAATCATTTTCGATATTGAAGGACGCGTCAGCACGATGTCGTTAAACGCTACAACACGACTCTCCCCCTGCTTTGTCGTAATCGTAGCTTGCAGCATCGCACGCTGATCGATACGGTATTCTCCGGCAATGAGATTATCTACAAAAGACTCAAGCTCAGAAAAATCCAAATCCGCCAAAAAACCCAGCTTCCCGGCATGAATACCAAGGACGGGAAGCTGATATTCATACGACCTCCGTACTGCTGAAATAAGCGTGCCATCTCCCCCGATAGTGACTAAAAAATCGCAATTTCGGCACATCAGATCAAAGGGCTGTCCCATCACATCAATCATCCCTCCGCTGACGTGGTCAATGGAGACTTCTATGCCGCGCGACTCAAAAATCCGCTTCGCTTCTAAAAACATATCTTTAAGTTCTGGTGTCGAAGGGCGCAGAATAATGCCGACACGTTTGATGTTATCTAATTTCAATTTTTTCTCTCACGTTTCATTTAGTGAGTTATTATAGCCAACTTTCCCCTAGAGGCCCAAAGCATTGCAAATTACCAAAAGTCAGAATGATCTTTATACTTTCTTGATACGATCAGACCTCATCTTGACACTTTACAGACACCCTATACGCTACACTCTCCCACTCAAATAATAAGGGAAAAACTATGACGTTACGCCAACGCGCTAAACACGAATTGATGGTGATAAAATCACTCGGAGTTGTCTATGGTGACATCGGCACCAGCCCTATCTATACCTTAGCTGTCATTCTTTTGCTGATTGTCCCAACAGCAGCCAATATCAATGGAGTATTATCTTTAATCGCATGGACATTGATGATTTTGGTCACTGTCCAATACGCATGGCTAGCCACCAGCCTTTCCAAGCGCGGAGAGGGGGGAACGGTAGTGCTTTTGAATATTTTACTTCCTTATCTTAAAAACGGCCGTTTGATCGCATTTGTTACAATGCTCTCGTTTTTGGGTATTTCCTTGATGATCGGCGATGCGGTTATTACCCCTGCAATCAGTATTCTCAGTGCGGTTGAGGGTATTGCGCTGATTCCGGGATACGAAGAAACGTCGAGATGGACAATGCTCTTTATCGCCGCCGGTGTTGCATTAGCACTCTTTGCTGTCCAACGCAAAGGAATTGAACGTGTTGCAAGCGCATTTGGCCCGATTATGGTCTTATGGTTTTTAGTTTTGGCAGGAGGAGGACTCTACTTTATTGTTCAAAATCCAACCATTTTAAGCGCCCTAAACCCTATCTACGCACTTCATTTTCTTTTAGAACATCCGATGATCTCGTTTGTTATTCTGGCCGATGTCATTCTTTGTGCTACTGGGGGTGAAGCCCTCTACGCTGATATGGGGCACTTGGGGCGTTTGCCAATTTTAAAGGGATGGTTATTTGTCTTTTTTGCCCTTTTGCTTGCCTACTTTGGACAAGGAGCCTTCATTCTTTCTCATCCTGAAGCGATTAAAGCCCCTTTCTTTGAACTTTTCCATACTCTTGCTCCTGCTTACTATGTCCCCTTGCTTCTGTTAGCGATTATGGCGACAATTATCGCATCTCAGGCGATGATAAGCGGTGTTTTTTCGGTATTGTATCAGGCAATGAGCACACGGATTTTCCCCCATTTTAAAGTTAATTTTACCTCCGACGAACTTCGTTCTCAAATTTACGTCGGATCGGTCAACTGGTTCTTATTTGTCTGTGTTATCGCCATGTTATTTATCTTTAAAGAATCAGGAAAATTGGCCGCGGCTTACGGTCTTGCAGTTGCAGGGGCCATGAGTATCACAGGAGTCTTGATGAGCTTGATTTTTTGGTATCAAAAGGCGTATATCAAATTGACGTTCGCTATTTTATCCGGCGCAACAAGTTTGATCTTTTTTGCCTCTTCTCTCCTCAAAATTCCCCATGGAGGATACTGGTCTTTGATCATTGCTTCTATCCCTTTGATCATTGTCATTATTTACACACGCGGTCAAAAACGCCTTTACAATGCATTGGCATCCATCGATAAAAACGAGTTTTTACCTCAATACGATGAGCGCTATGTTCAGGGAGAGCATATACCGGGGACAGCGCTCTTTTTTGCCCGTAATGCGGATCATATTCCCGCCTATATCTCGAAAACAATGTTCCAAAACGGCATCATTTATGTTCGTAATATTATCGTGTCTGTTAAAGCATCCAGTGAACCACACGGCATTCATTCAGAACTCACCCCACTTGCTGAAGGACTTGATCTGCTCATAATACGACATGGATATATGGAAGTATTAAATATGGAAGAAATTTTAAAGAAATGCAATATCGATGAGAGAACGATCTTTTATGGTCAAGAAGAGATTATCTCCAATAATCCAATTTGGAAATTCTTTGCTATTATTAAAGATTTATCACCCAATTTTGTCAGCTTTTATAAATTTCCTCATGAAAAGCTCATTGGAGTCGCTCGAAGGGCAGAATTTTAACCATGAAGTACCTTCTGATACTTTTTATTGACTTTGCTAACGCTCGTATTATTACTGCTTTAGGTATTGGTCAAAAGTGCTGCATACGATGTGTTCGTAAGCTGAAATAATTTACAATTATTGATGCGCATGCTTATTCAATCATTATTATTTGTGGGTATGATTAGTCTCTTTTCATACTTTTTTGCTGATAGACTGATGTCAGTCAATATTGGTATGCTCCATCTTTTACCTATTATTTACGCCGCCTTTCGTTTCGGTCGGCGCATTACTCTTTGGACATCATTTGCTTCCGTTTTATCATTTGATTTTTTCTTTATCTCTCCCACGCTCACCTTCACCGTTCATGATTTTCGTTATATTATCAGTTTCACCATCATGATCGGTATCGGACAGTTTATCGCATGGCTAAGCGCACAAGCCGCTCTTGCCAAAGAACTGGAGATGTCCAAACGAACACAAGAAGCACTTTTAGGACTCCTTTCACATGAATTGCGTACTCCTCTTTCCGCCATTAAGGGGGCATCTTCAGGACTATTAGATGAGCATTTACTTTTGGATGAAGCATCGGTGCATCAACTTTACGAAACAATCGACGAAAGTGCCAGCCGTATGGGACAGTTGATCAATAATCTACTTGATTCTGCCCGCCTACAACATGGACATTTTACGCCATCATTTAATCCATCTGATTTAGGAGAGATATTAGGGAGTGCCCTCGCACGTATCGAGCAAACCGCTAAAGCCCAACTGCATATCGCCACCGACCTTCCACTTATAATGGCCGATGCCGTTCTTATTGAACTGCTTTTAGTCAATTTATTAGATAACGCATTTAAATATTCCATTCATGTGAGTGTACGGATAGAACATCATCCCCTAGGAGTACTTATCGAGGTATGCAACGACGGGTGTATACCTCTTCCTGAGGAGACCTCACGAGCACTATTGCCTTTTGAGCGTCTTTCCAATGCTTCAGGACACTCAGGTGTTGGACTGGGACTGTACATATGTCATCTTATCTCTGATTTACATCATGGAACATTGAAAGTGACCAGTAACAACGGCTTTTTTTGTGTTCAACTTATTTTATTAGAAAGGCTCCCATAATGCCGACGATTCTTGTCATCGACGATGATACCGCTATTCGTAAACTTCTTGGAGTCGCATTGAATGCTGCTGGGTTTACCACTATATTAACGGATAAAGGGATCAATGGACTTGCACAGGCTGCCACACACAATCCCTCTCTTATATTGCTCGATTTGGGTTTACCTGATATTGAAGGACGACACCTGTTGCAAAAACTCCGTGAATGGAGCAATACTCCCGTTATTGTTCTTTCCGCAAGAGAAGCAGAACACGAAAAAATCATGGCACTCGAAGCTGGTGCGGACGATTATCTAACAAAACCGTTCAGCGTCGGTGAATTGATCGCCCGTATCAAATCATGCTTACGTCGTGTAGATATGCTTACCCCATCCTCTAATCCTATTATTATCAGTGATAATTTACATCTCAATGCTCTTTCACATACCGTTACCCTTTCCAATATACCCCTCAAACTTACCCCAAAAGAATTTGAATTACTCCGCCTACTGATGCAAAATAGCGGTAAAGTCCTCACCCACACATGGTTACTCAAAGAAATATGGGGGATAGTCTATCAAAGCGAAACCCATTATCTTCGTGTGTTCATCAATCAGCTCCGCCAAAAAATTGAAGTCGATCCTGCCCGTCCAAAGCGAATTATCACCGAAACGGGAATCGGCTACCGATTTATGGGATGACAAAGTTTCTAAAAGCTATAATTGCGAAAAATATAACCTAAGGACTTTGATTTGAGAAGTCATTTTTGTACTGATTTAAGTGAAGTAAACGTCGGCGATAGCGTCGTATTGTGCGGATGGGCGAACAGCTACCGCGACCATGGCGGAATCGTCTTTATCGATCTCCGTGACAAGAGCGGCCTTATACAGCTCGTTTGCGACCCAACGGACAACGCTCACGCACACAAAGTTGCCAGTGAAGTACGCGATGAATTTGTCCTCATAGCACACGGGCGTATCCGTGCACGCGGTGAAGGTCTCGTCAATCCTCGTCTAAAAACTGGAAAAATTGAAGTCCTTATTGATGAACTCATTATTGAAAACCGCAGCGAGCCTGTCCCTTTTCCAATTGGGGACAACAACGTCGGTGAAGAGACACGTCTGAAATACCGTTATTTGGATCTTCGTAATCCGTCAATGTATAACACCTTTTTACTACGTTCAAAAGCTGCTATTGCCGCACGTAACGTTCTTGACAGTCTTGGATTCTTAGAAGTAGAAACCCCTATTTTGACCAAATCAACACCTGAGGGTGCGCGTGATTATCTCGTTCCTAGCCGCGTCCATGAGGGTGAGTTTTACGCCCTTCCTCAATCTCCTCAGCTTTTCAAGCAGCTGTTGATGGTAGGCGGGTTTGACCGCTATTTTCAGATTGCACGATGTTTCCGTGATGAAGATTTGCGTGCCGATCGCCAACCAGAATTTACGCAAATAGACGTTGAAATGTCATTTTGTAACCAAGAAGACGTCATTCGCGTTGCCGAAGAGCTCATCGTAGCGATGTTTGCTTCTGCCGGACACACGATCACGACCCCATTCAATCGTATCAAATTCAACGATGCTATGGAGTGGTACGGCTCTGATAAACCGGACATGCGTTACGACCTTAAAATGGTCGATGTAATCGATATTTTTGCACGCTGCGATAACGAAATTTTCACAGGGATCGCTGCAAATCCGAAAATGAACCGTATCAAAGCGCTGCGCGTACCGGGTGCCGATTTGGTATTTTCCAAACGGGAAATGAAAAGCTTTGAAGATTATGTCCGTAAATTCGGGGCAAAAGGGCTTGGCTACTTCCAGATGAAAGAAGACGGACTCAAAGGACCGTTGGAAAAATTCTTCTCCCCAGAAGATCTTCAACTCCTTATAGACCGTACCGGAATGGAAATAGGTGACGTAGTTTTCTTCGGCGCTGGAGATAAAAAAACCGTTTGGGACTACATGGGGCGTTTCCGTATTTTCATTGCGGAGCATGAGAAAATGAATCTGATTGACAAAGAGCGCTTTGAATTTGTCTGGGTTGTTGATTTCCCAATGTTCGAAATCGAGAACGGACGAGTGAAGGCACTGCATCATCCGTTTACCATGCCGCGTGATCTCAACCATGAACATCTCGATGACATCGAATCCATTGCGTACGACATTGTACTCAACGGTGTAGAACTTGGCGGCGGATCAATCCGTATCCATAAACAAGAGTTGCAAGCAGAGATCTTTAAACTTCTAGGTATCGGAGAAGAAGAGGCTCAAGAAAAATTCGGTTTTCTTCTCGATGCACTCAAATTCGGCGCTCCTCCGCACGGCGGATTTGCAATCGGATTTGACCGTTTCATGATGCTGTTGTCAAAAAAAGACAGCATCCGCGATGTTATCGCCTTTCCAAAAACACAAAAAGCATCGTGCATCATGACCGATGCTCCTAATACCGTTGATATTGCACAATTACGCGAGCTTCACATTCGTGTACGAGAAACTGCAAAGTAAGCCTTCCTTCTAATCGATTAATAAATTTTAGGGATACAGCCAAAGGAATTTTTCCCCTTTGGCATTCAATACATAGCAAGGAAATAGTATTATGAAAAAATTATTTTTTATTATCGGTGCGCCAGGTTCTGGAAAAACCACCGATGCAGAAATCATCGCATCGAACAACAGAAATACAATTGCCCACTACTCGACAGGAAATCTTCTTCGTGAAGAAGTTGACAGCGGTTCAAACCTGGGTAAAACCATTGATTCTTTCGTCAGTAAAGGAAATCTTTGTCCCATTAATATCGTACTCGACACCGTTGTCAAAGCGTTAAAAAAATCAACTAAAAATGTTATTATTATCGATGGTTTCCCCCGTTCATTAGAACAGATGATGGAATTTGATGCCGTACTCAGCCATGAAAGTGACATTGAGCTCATCAACGTTATCGAAGTAGTTGTCAGTGAAGAAGTAGCACGTGATCGTGTTTTAGGTCGTGCACGCGGTGCCGATGACAATGCCGAGGTATTTAATAACCGTATGAAAGTCTACACCGATCCTCTTATAGAGATACAGAACTTTTACAAGGAGAAAAACCTCCTTAAAAAAATTAACGGCGAACGCACCATCGAAGAAATCGTAGATGAAATGGAAACCTACATCAAAAGCTTGATGTAAAACTAACACAAACAAAGGAGAATATCAGATGAAAATCATTTTATTGGGTGCACCGGGTGCCGGCAAAGGGACACAGGCTCAGTTTTTAACAAAAGCGTTTGATATACCGCAAATCTCGACAGGGGATATGCTTCGTGCCGCTATCAAAGCAGGAAGCGAATTGGGTAAACTGGCCAAATCGTTTATGGATTCAGGTAAATTGGTGACCGATGAGATCATCATCGGACTGGTCAAAGAGCGTATTACACAAGATGACTGCAAAAACGGTTTTCTCCTTGACGGATTTCCTCGTACGGTTCCACAGGCAGACGCATTGATGGAAGCGGGTGTAGCCATTGATGCCGTTATCGAAATCGATGTTCCCGACGAGGAGATCGTCAAACGGATGTCGGGACGCCGGGCACACCTAGCATCAGGCCGTACCTACCACATCGTCTACAACCCTCCCAAAGTGGAAGGAAAAGATGATGTGACAGGCGAAGATCTGGTGCAACGTGACGATGATAAAGAAGAGATCGTATTAGACCGTTTGAGTGTTTATCACGAGCAGACACAGCCATTAGTGAATTACTATCAAGCTATGTCCTCTTCCGATTCATCGGTCAAATATGTTTGCATTGACGGTACGCAAAAAATCGATACCGTTGAAAAAGAGATTGTTTCCAAACTTAAATAATCGTCCCTCCTCCTTTTTGCGAAAGCAGAAAGGAACTCCTACTTCCCATGCTATAATCTCTTTTATGAAAACACCACATTTTTATGCCGTCATTATCGGTTCTGAAATCCTCAATGGGCGTCGAGACGATAAACATTTTCTCTTTATTCGAGATGCACTGATCCAGCGGGGACATACCCTTTTCGCCTCCTTTATCATCAAAGACGATGTTGAGCTTATCCGCACGACGTTCGCCATGATCAAACAGGATCCCGATGCCGTGATGTTCAGTTTTGGAGGGATTGGTTCAACCCCGGATGATTTGACCCGCCAAATCGCTTCTGAGGTGTTTAGCGACGGAGAACTTGTTTCACATGAAAAATTCCGCTGTGATATCATTGACCGATTTGCCGAAGAAGCATTCCCCTACCGAATACATATGGCCGACTTACCCAAAAATTCTGAATTACTCCCTAATATCATCAACAATATGTCCGGATTTTATCTGCAGGATCGCTATTATTTTATGCCGGGATTTCCTGAGATGTCACATCCTATGGTAAGTGAAACATTAACGCGGCTTTACCCGCAAGCCTCACACACTTATCGAAAAACGTTAATCGCCCAAACGAGTGAGAATACCCTCATTGCTGTTATGGAAAAGCTTGATCCGCATGTCGATTTTTCCTCCCTCCCTATGATCAAAAGCGGACACCCTTCCGTAGAAATATCGGTTGCTTCCACTGACCCTGAATTATGCGCTGAAAACTTTGAGCTCTTCATTACCGAATTGCACACCAAATCGATCCCGTATAAAATTCTTGAGTAGGAGTATGATTAAACAATCTTGTTAGAATGACGATATCATCCCTAGATTTTATGTTTCATTCAAGTATAATGAATCCAATCGGGAGAACAAAATGTTAAGTTATTTACTGATTTTCTTAATAGCCATAATGGTCGCCTATGTTTTTTATCGGCACTATTTTTTTCACAAACCAAAATCGCACCATCCGGCAAAACCCCATTTTACTCTGAAAATTGAGCACGAATAATTTAGCGGTAGTGCCGATCATACAGTTTTGATGATTCTTTAGTCGGTTCTATTTCATTTTTTAGTGCCTCTAACCGCTCCAGACGTTGTTCTGTAGTCGGATGCGTGCGAAACAAGTTAGCGAATGAAAAACTTTTCCCCTCAAAAGGGCTTACGATGAACATATGCGCATTCTCAGGCGTTGCCCCCTGCACTTCCCCTCGAGCATTGTAATTAGAAAGTTTAACCAAAGCATTTTGCAGCCATTCGGGATGTCCCGTCAGGCGTGCTGCCCCTTCATCCGCCATAAACTCTCTCGATCGGCTGATCGACATTTGAATAACGGTTGCCGCAATCGGTAAAAGTATCGCCATAATAATCATCAAAATAGGATTTCCATTACGATTATTACGGCCGAACATAGCTCCAAACTGCAGCATATTGGCGATAAAAGCCACAGCACCGGCTATCGTCGCCGCAACGGTTGCGATCAGAATATCTCGATGACGTACATGAAAAAGTTCATGTGCCATTACCCCTTCAATTTCTTCTTCACTCAGAATCTCCATGAGCCCTGTAGTTATCGCCACGGCGGCATGCTCAGGATTGCGCCCTGTTGCAAACGCGTTAGGAATCTGATCATGGATAATATAGACTTTTGGCGTCGGAATCTTCCCTGCAATCGCCAATCGCTCTACAATACGATACAGCATCGGTGCCTCTTCTTTATCAATTAATTGGGCATTATAATGTTTGAGAATCATCGTATCCGAAAAATAGTAAGCATAAAAATTCATTCCTCCGGCAAATAGCAAGCCTATCACCATGCCGCTGGGTCCGCCCAAATAACCGCCTATAAATACCAGTAATATGCTCAAAGATCCCAATAATAAAAAAGTTTTAAATTGTTCCATATCTACTCCTTGACAGTCATTAATCTTTAAGAGGGTGATGTAGCTGTTTGAAGAAGCTCTAAGATGGCTTTTTTATGCATTTTACGGGCAAAATCAATCGCGCTCAATCCATGTCCGTCACGTGCACTGACATCTACCCCCATCTCCAATAATTTTTTGATCACCTCTACCCTTCCATAACAGACAGCCCCCATGAGAGGGGTAAATCCGCTGCGCCGTGTAGGAATATTCACATCAAAACCGTTCGAGATAAGACGCTCGATTAACGGTACATTGTTATAGGTAACGGCTACATCAAAAACACTGACCCCTTCATGATCCGTATGATACATATCCGCGCCGCTGTCTATCAAAAGATCAAAAATATCTTGATCACAATGATACCTAAGGGCAAAACAGAGAACCGATTCTCCGTTTTCTTCCACTTCGTTTGGATTGGCACCACTTTTTAGATAGTGTTTAATGCCCAGAAAGTTGTTCGCTTTTAGTAATTCAATCCATTTTTCCATGTTTATCTCATTCTAATGATTTCCAACAGTATAACATGCTAGCTTCAACACGAGACTAGTCTATTATGCTAGAATTCCATATTAATATTATCACAAGTGAGAGAATATGGAAATTTTAGAGACAGAATCTGCTTTCAAAGAACGCATTCAGGAAATTCAAAACAGTGCAGGATACAAAAATCCTTTAGGTTTCGGTATCTGCCGTATCGATTTCGGGCAATTAGATAGCGCTAAAATACTTCAGGCAACCTATCCGTCTATGAATTGGAACGAAAACTTCGGAAGTGCCGCTATTTTTATTAAAAATGCCCAAGAGCAAGGGTATGAAATCGATTATACCGCCGATGAAGTCATTATTCCCGTCAACCTTAAATTCTTAGAAGGGTGTCTAAACGCGTTTACCCCTTATTCCGATGAAGCGTATGGAGATGCTCATAAAAACATCCAAGTTATTTCAGCACTTTACAATCATATCAAAGAAAACGGCATGCGAGACGGAGAGTTTCGTTTGGTTCTCCTCTTCAATGACGCAGCGTGTAAGAGCGTTGAGGGGACTTATCTCAAGCTTTACGCACTCTCAACAGCCAAAGCATCGTTGCGTTCATTGAATCTGAACGGTGCGTTCGGTGCATTGCACAATGTGGCATGGTCCGATGGACAGCCGATCGAACTCGAATGGCTTCGTGAGAATGAGATTGAACTCAAAATTAGCAATCAATATCCGAAAATCGATTTTATCGATAAATTTCCCCGTTTTTTACAGCACATCATTCCTGCCAACAATACCCGTATTTTGGATGATTCCAGAGTCCGTTTCGGTGCACAGCTACATGCAGGAACAACAATTATGCCGGGCGCAAGCTATGTAAACTTCAATGCCGGGACAACGGGTGTGAGTATGGTTGAGGGACGTATTTCCAGTTCTGCAATCGTAGGGGATGGTTCCGACGTGGGTGGCGGTGCCTCTATTCTTGGAGTACTAAGCGGTACCGACGGCAATCCGATTTCTATCGGTAAGAACACTCTTTTAGGCGCCAACAGCGTCTGCGGAATTCCGCTGGGCGATGGATGTATCCTCGATGCCGGCATTGCTATTTTAGCAGGGACAAAAATTCTTATTTCAACAGATCAGCTTGAACTTATCAAATCGGCCAATCCTGGTACGTTGATCAAAGATGCTACGGTATTCAAAGGTTCAGAACTCTCAGGACTCCATGGTATCCACTATCGTCAAGACTCTCAAAACGGCGCCCTTATCGCTCGACGCTCAACGCGTGAAGTAAAACTTAACGCCGATCTACATTAGATCAACATCACTGACAACTCTTAAGGTTGTTGGGCATATACTATTTACTATTTAAATAAGGAGTTATGTGATGATAAGTTCAAATGTATCTTCCATCCTGTCTCATCAAAGCTATATGAATAGCGATGCCAACAATGTAGCAAACGTCAATACTGATCGTTATGTTGCTCAAAACACGGTTATAGAAGAGGCAGGTCGGAGTTCAACAAAAGCCGTCACTACTCGCGCAACAGATATGGGAAGTGAAAAATCACAAACAAATCTTACCAAAGAGATTACCGATCAAATAACAATAGAAAAAGTAACAGAGGCAAATGTGCAGGCAATCCGCACGCAAGACCGAATGCTAGGATCGCTGTTAGATCTTAAAGCTTAGAGAGCTTGGAACGTTTTTCCTTCGGCTTTGTACGCGCAATGATCAAAGGTGAGTGTGTAAAAATATTCATACTGACCAATGTACTCAAAAGCATATTATCAACATCAAAATTTTCGACTTCCCTCCCCAATTCAAGTGTCGTAATTACCGCTTTGCCGATAATGACTCTCCCTTTTTTTCCTGTTGAATCAATGGTTCGTATTCCCCAAATATTGTGCATAACCATAACGGCATCTTCATAGGTTCCTACATAAAGGAGAACATGCCCTTTTTTGTATAAAATAGTTTCAAAAGGGACCCCGTTTTCTTTAATCAAGGCGATTTTCTGAGTATTATCAAGCCCTTTAAAGGAAATAACTTCCCCCTTTTTTGCTTGTGATGCCGAATTACGAGGAAGCCAAATACCAAAAGGGGTAACCATATCACGAATCATAGAAGAACAATCACGTTCTTCAAACATACCGCCCCACCCATACGTATTACGTAACATATGGGTTCCTATTTTGGCAAGCTCCTCTTTATTCAGTAAATGCACACCTATATGTGCTGATTCTTTTGGGATATTCATCTCTTCTAACTTGCCGTTACTTCTCATGTACAGAACCTTGAAACCCTCAGAAGTCTCTTCCTTCAATGGAAAAACCATCCCTATACGTGAATAGGTGACAAAACGCTTCGAGTCATCATACAATGGAACGTTATCCTCTGTAATAAAAAGTTTTTCCTTTTCGTGTATCAACGCGATCTGCTCAGGAGTCACCAGAGTAATACCATCACGCTCGACCCATCCCGAAGCATTATTTGTAAAAACATACACCCAAGAACCGTCTTTAGAATAATGAGAGAGAAATATAGGTTCATTGAATGCTACACTGCTGTTTTGTAACAAATCAAACGGATAACCTTCACCCGGCAAAGCTGGGTTTTTATACAGCGGTTTATGCGTTGGAAAAACTCGAATGTTCATCCATTTTGTCGTTAATCCATATTGGTTAAGGGTAGAATAGGATTGAAAATTACTCTGAGCCACTAACTCAGGAATCCATGATGCATCAACAGGTTTTAAATTACTACCATATCCACCGACAAATGCACTGACAGGCCATTGGGCTTCCCTACTGCAAATCGGTGCTGCACTATGCGTCCAAGGACGATAATAATTTTCTTCAAAATACTTTTGTACCTCAAAAAGCGTCTGCTGATTGAGAAAATTGTGTTCAAGATATGAAGATATCGTCTGAGGAAAATGTTCAAGATCATTAACTTTTTTAGTGATTGATGGGAGCTCAGACTCAATTTCTTGAGGGAGTGCACTATCATACTCGCTCGTGGCATTGATATCTCTACAAAGAGGGGGTGACGGTTTTATTAGAGGCTCATGGGCAGCTATTCTTGGATGCCTCTCACTGCACCCATTCAAAAAAATTAAAATTCCAAAAATCCATAATTTGTAGGTCATAATTCACTTCTCTAATAGATACTTTTATTCTATCCCACCAAAACGCCCAACAACACGTCCTATAATTTCAACTTCTTCCCTTTGTGCTGCATAAGGAGGATAGTCTTTATTGTCTGAAATAATATCAAGTTTCCCATCAATTCTTACTTGAACTCTTTTGATGAATAACCCGTATTCTGTCCGAATGGTAAAGACACCACCGCGACTCACATCCTTTTTACTACGATTTATAAAAACGATATCGTTATAACTGAAAGATGGCTCCATGGAATCACCGGAAACATTAATCGCTTCAATGTGACGCAATTCACGCTCGCCACCCAGTGACAGAACAAAATTTTCTTCTAGCATTAACGACTCATGCACCAACTCATCATTTTCAGCGCCCCCACCTGCGGAGGCGTTAACCGAAGAGAAATACCGGACCATGTAAAAGCGATTTGTGGGTTCAATCAAACTCTCAGGGGATTGATTGTAAAGAATCCAATTGATCGCAATCGAACGTTTCGCGCAAAAATCGAGCAATTCGTTAAAAGGAATTTTATTACGCTTCTTCATTGTTGCAAAATTCATCTGGGTAATTTCCAAAAGCTCCGCAACATCTTTATCAAATACTTTTTTATCCGGGAATTCACCTGAAACAATATCTTTGATTGTTTCGACAATTTCAAAAAAACTTTTCATAGGGATATCTCCTATCAATATAGATAACGATATTGTATAGATTATGACATATTATTTCATTTATATGACAATATGACATATTTTTTAGATGAATTATTAAAATCAATTACTATTTGGCAGATTAAAAGTATGCAATATCCAAAGGAGTACACAATGGCAAAGGTTATTTATAAGGCAAATACCCTAATGGCACGCTTCGAAGTGAAGATGGAAAATTGGGCCAACAAACTATTTTAATTAAAGATTTTCTTTATCTTT
>JAUXSZ010000086.1 GCA_030679635.1 Sulfuricurvum sp.
TCGCGTGTCCGTAAAGGGGATTTGCTCTATACCATCGACTCCAATGAGATCGATTCTTCCAAAGTCCAAGTGGAAATGGGGATTTCCCAAGCAGAACTGACCCTTCAGATGTATCGCAACCAATACGCCAACCTCGAACTCAATCTTGAACGGCACAAACGGCTCCTTAGCCAAGATATGGTTTCCCGCTACGAAGTCGAAAATCTGGAACTTTCCCGAAAAAACCTCCTCAATACAATTCAAATTGCCGAACGTCAGGTTATTCATACCAAAGCACGGCTCCAAGAGGTCAAAAATCAGTACCGTTATCTGCGCGTCACGGCTCCCAATAATGGCGTTGTCGTCTCTAAAAACATCAAAGTCGGTGAAATGGCGATGCCGGGAATGCCTGCCATCGTGTTGTCCGATTTAAGCGATCTCAAAATCAACGTCGAAGTTTCCGAAAACAATCTTAAACTGACTCCCATCGGTAAAAAGGTAAAAGTCTCCATCCCCTCAGTAGGGTTCATCGGAATCGGGACAATCACGTCCATTGTCCCCAGTTCAAACCCTATGACCCATACGTTCAAAGTAAAAATCTCGTTTAAAGCCCAACAGAACGTGTATCCGGGAATGTACGCTACCGTCGAAATTTAAGAGGAGAAGACCATGCCAGAGCATCATCATCCCATTGAGCCTACCGATTTCGCGGGCAAATTGGCCAAAACATTTTTACGCAATCCCCTAACCCCTATTTTGGGGATTTTTCTCCTCGTCATTGGATACCTTGCCCTGCAGATGATGCCGCGTGAAGAGAATCCTCAAATGGTGGTCAGCGGGTCAACGGTCATTATCGCCCTCCCCGGTGCCACCGCCCACGAAGTTGAGAGCGTCATCATCAAGCCCCTCGAGCGAAAGCTCAAAGAGATCAAAGGAATTGAACACATTCAAAGTATGGCCATGGACAACGTGGCCGTCCTCAATGCCGCTTTTTACATTGGTCAAGCCAAAGAAGATTCCAATCTCAAAATTTATGACAAACTCATGCAGAATATGGACATCTTACCCAAAGGTGCCATGCAGCCGATTATCAAGCCGCTGGACATTGACATCGATATTCCGATCGTATCGGTCGCTTTCTACGCCAGCGACCCAAAAATAGATCCGACACTCCTCTACGATCGCGTCAAAACGATACAGCACCGCATCAATGCACTTGAAAATGTCGCTGTCACCAATCTCAAAGGGGGGAAGAAGCACCAGTATAATGTTTTGGTCGATCTGGGGCGTCTGAGCGCGTATAACCTCTCACTGGGGCAAATCGTCCAAGGGGTCCAATCGCTGACCTACAATGTCCCTGAAATCAAAGGAAAAACAGCCTCCAATGAAATCGTTATGATCGGCATCAAAAATGCCGTTCAAAGTGCTGAAGACGTGGGCAACATCATCATCTCTCAAAATATGGGATCCGCCGTCTATTTGCGTGATATCGCCACTGTGACGGAAGGGGCCGAAATCCAAAATTTCAAATCTGCCCTTATCCGCGTCAAAGGGGAAAATCAACAATTTTCAACCGCTCAAGAGCAAGTCACCCTTACCGTCTCGAAACTGCAGGGGACGAATTCGGTTCTGATTGCAAATGCGGTTAAAGAGGAGTTGGAAAAATACAAAGATCACATGAAATCGCAGGGGATCCGTTACGTTATTACCCGCAATGACGGGGAACGTGCGGACGAAGCCGTCAATGAACTCGTATTTCACCTCGTTCTCTCTATTGCCATCATTGCGATCCTCCTCGCCTTTGTACTGGGGTGGAGAGAATCGCTGATTGTCACCTTTACCGTTCCCGCCATATTGGCGATTACCCTCTTTGTCGCCTATCTCACGGGACAAACGATCAACCGCATCACCCTCTTTGCCTTTTTGCTCAGTCTCGGGCTGCTCGTGGATGCCGCCATCATCGTCATCGAAAACATCCACCGCCATTTTCACGCCCCGGGCGCTGCGGACATGGATGCCGATCAGCTGATGATCGAAGCGACCGATGAGATCGGTGCACCGACCAACATCGCTACCCTTGCCATCATCCTCACCATGGTCCCTATGGCGTTTGTCGGACAGATGATGGGGCAGTTTATGAAACCGATCCCTGCCAATGTCCCAGTGGCACTCATCGCATCCCTTTTTGTCGCCTATATCTTCACCCCGTATCTCGCCGTACGCCTTTTGAAAAAACCTGACCATACTGCAGAGGCTCACTGATGTACCAAAAATTTGAAACCTATTTACTGGGTGTTTTAGAAACACCTGCCAAGAAAAAAATGATCCTTTGGGGAACACTGGCAGCTTTTCTCGTGGCCGTGGCCCTCATCCCGACAAAGCTTGTGTTGGCCAAAATGCTTCCGGGAAAAAACAGCGATACCTACAGTATCTACATCGACCTCCCCACGGGAAGCTCTATTGTGCAGACGACTCAGGTCAGCGAATGTCTTACACAGATTCTTCAAAAAGAGTCTCAGGTTATCGATATGGAGGTATTTTTGGGGAGCGGAGCACCGCTCGATTTCGCAGGGCTTATTAAGGGGTCCCATTTCAAAAATAACGAAAATGTCGCGGAAGTCGTCGTTAACTTGACCAAAAAGGACCACAGAGAAGAGCCATCCTACACGATGGTTCAGCGTCTTCGCCCCCTTATCGTACGTCAATGCGAGAGCATCTTTCCTCAAACCAGCATCAAATTTACCGAGCCTCCGGCAGGTCCCCCTACGATGGCGGCCGTTGTCGCCGAAATCTACGGAGAGGATACAAAAGGGATTCGCCATTTGAGCGAACGGGTCAAAGAAGTTTTCAAAAAAACCGAAGGGCTTGTTGATGTCGATATCATGCAAGACGAAATCGTAGATAAATTTGAGATACGGGTCAACAGCGATAAAATCATCAAATCAGGTCTCTCCGTACAACAGGTCAATGATATCCTCTACATGGCTTTCGAGGGGATGCCGATCGCCGTTAAAAACAGCCAAAAAGCGACCGAACAGATCCCCATCTTTCTGTCGCTCAATCCTGAAGATAAAAAATTTGCTTCACGGACCCAAGAGGCCATCATCATGAAGCTTTCCAGCCTCAACCTCGTGAACAGCATGGGGATGATGGTGCCGATCACCGAACTCATTGAGATCGTAAACGTTAAATCCAATCCGATGATTATGACCAAAGACTTGCGTCAAATGAGCAATGTCGTCGCAGAAACCGATATGGTTTCCCAAGTCTATCCGTTAATGGATGCGAAATCCATGATTATTGAGCAATTGAGCGATGAATACCTCATCACCAAAACCGGTCTGTTTGACCTTGAATTGGTGGATAAAAAAAGCCATCACCGCTATGACCTTAAATGGGACGGAGAGATGAAAGTGACGTTGGATACCTTTGTCGATTTGGGCGGTGCTTTTATCGCCGCACTGATACTGATCTTTTTACTGATGGTCATCTACTACAAAAGTTTCGCCCTCTCCGGCATTATCTTGTTAGGGAGTTTTCTCTCCATTATCGGCGTTCTGTTCGGGCATTGGATTATGAATCTTTTCAGTGCCGATACGTTTTTCCTCACAGCGACCTCTTTGATCGGTTTTATCGCCCTCATCGGAATCAGCTCTCGCAACTCGCTCCTCTTGATCGATTTTACCAAATCCCTTATGACGACCAAAGGGATGGCTAAAAAAGAGGCAATTGCCTACGCGGCGGCTACCCGTGCCAAGCCAATCTTTCTGACGGCAGCCGCCATTATACTGGCCTCTACACTGCTCGCCAGCGATGCGGTTTTCGGAGGATTGGGAGTATCCCTGATTTTTGGTACAATAGCGGCAGTTATTGCCTCATTGGTCGTTGTACCCGTCCTCATCGACAACATCGATTTGGAAAAGCATTTTAATTTCCATCAGAAAAACAGTGTCTCACTTCTTGAGCCATAATACTTGAATCACATAGGGAATTAGCACCATTGCACGCGATTAAGATTACCACCCCTAATATTCTCGATGAGCTCACCAAAACAGCACACCTATGGCGTCTTCCCCTCGATGCCATCGACTTTGACCTTCTCTCCTACCAAACGCAGTATCGCGGTACCATCGATGAAGATTGGCGTACACTGGAAGCTACCAAACTGGAGGAAATCACCACCGAAGTGGAGATCCGTTCGGCGACACTGTTGATACGTCAAGAGTATCATATCCTCATACGACCGCTCAAGCCGCATCCGCACTTCGATCTTCGTTTCAAAATCGCCTCTGATAAATACAAATCCAAAGCCATCGCCATCGTTGATCCCTCCTCCAAGATTCCCCTCAAAAAAGGGTTGCAAGAGTACCTCAAAGAGACTATTTATCGTAAAAAACTGCGCAGCGGATTTATGATTGGCATTACCCAGGCAACACTGGATCAGGAGATCAATCAGATGCTGCTGAAAATACAGAAAGAGGGGAAGCTAAAGGCTCCTTATCGACTCTCAATTGCCCATTTTTTTCCCCCTACCCCCCCTTCCAATGATAATGTGCTTCTCCACTATAAAAAAAGTCAACGCGATAATAATTTAGTAGATGGTGTCCGATCAGATGATCTGATTTTAGAATATATTTTTGCGGTATCAGGGCGTGATGGACGCAGCTGTAGCGGTGAGCATATTAGTGTAGGTGAGCCACTCATCCGTTACGAAAACGCTATTACCATCGATCCTGAAAGTATCCGATCTGAAGAAGATCATCTCTCCATCCGTTTTTATGCCACTCAATCAGGCTACGTAGAACGCAAAAGCGGTATTTTCACCATCAGTCATGACCTCCATTTGAAAAGTGCTGATTTCAAAAGAACCGGCTCTATAGAAGCAGGTCTGGATCAAGAGATCCATATCAAAATTGGTGATTCACACCACCACCATGACGACTCTGTAGGAATGGGCGTCAATATCGACGTTCAAAAGCTCGATGTCAAAGGGACAGTTGGAAGCCATACTAAAATCAAGGCATGCGACGTCA
>JAUXSZ010000095.1 GCA_030679635.1 Sulfuricurvum sp.
TCGCGGTATTGAAACGGGGCTCCATTATATTCCGCTGCATTTAATGAGTTACTACAAATCGAAATATTCATTGCGTATTAACGATTTTCCTGTGGCATTGCGCAATTACAGCCAAGTCCTTTCCATCCCTAACTATGCGGCACTGAGCGACGATGAGGTCAATGAGATCTGCGATGCAATCTTGGACGTAGCTTCAACACGCGTTTGAACCGTCTCGTTACATTTTGGATTGAGGGGTATTTTTATCACCCCTCGTTTGCACAAAAACTTCTTTCCTTCTCCTTATACCCGTTGAGTCTACTTTATTGTTTTGGTGCATGGATTCGTTATCTCTCAACCACACCGAGAGATTTTGGAATCCCCATTGTCAGTGTCGGCAATCTCACCGTCGGCGGGAGCGGTAAAACCCCTTTGGTCAGCGCTCTGTGTACACAGTATAACAAGCCGGCGATTGTCTTGCGTGGTTACGGGAGAAAGAGTAAAGGGTTGGTTATTGTCAGAGATGCAACTGGGATCGTCTGTGATGTATCCCAAAGCGGTGATGAAGCGATGCTGTATGCACAAAATCTCTCTCATGCCGTAGTAATCGTGAGCGAAAAACGAAATGAAGCCATTGAAATGGCAAAAGTTATGGGATGCGAAGTCGTCTTTCTCGATGACGGTTATGGCAAACACTCCATCCAAAAACTTGACTTGGTGATTGGTGTTGATACGCCGAACCTTTTTTGTCTCCCAAGCGGCCCTTATCGTGAGAAGTTATGGAACGGTAAAAAAGTCGTTATAGTAAATGAAAATCGTTCCTTTACCCGCCAGGTCCATATCGAAAATCCGACCGAAAAGATGGTTTTGGTAACGGCAATTGCGCGACCGCAGAGGCTTGACTCCTATCTGCCACCCTTGCTGGAAAAAAACTATTTTGAAGATCACCATTTTTTTACCCAAGAAGAGCTTGGAACCATTTTAACACGGACGGGGGCTACGAGTTTGCTCGTTACTCAGAAAGACTTTGTTAAAATAGCATCCTATAATTTACCAATTTCATTACTGATACTTGAGCTAGAACTGAACTCGGAATTAATTGATACCGTAAGGGAGTACGTACATGCAAAAAAAGATTGAAACTGTCCGAACGCTGATGGACGCGATGCCGTTTATAAAAGAATTTCGTGATGAGATTATCGTCATTAAATACGGCGGCTCGGCACAAAGTTCGGATGAATTGAAGGCAAAATTTGCCCAAGATATTGTTTTGTTGCATCTTGTCGGGGTGAAAGTGGTGATCGTCCATGGAGGGGGGAATCGTATTAGTCAGCTGTTAGAGGATTTGAAGATACCGACGGAGTTTATCGACGGTGAACGGGTCAGTACTCCTGAAGTGATGCGTATTGTTGAAATGGTACTAAGCGGCGAGATTAATAAAGAGATTACGTCACTGCTGAATTCCCACGGTGCGAAAGCTATCGGTATCAGTGGAAAAGATGCCCATTTTCTGATGGCCAAACCCAAAGATGCCGTAAAATTCGGTCTCACAGGACGGGTCGAGAGTGTTAAGGCAGAGGTGATTCATAATCTGTTACGCGAAGGTTTTATCCCCGTGATCGCCCCTATTGGTGCAGATGGTACCGTTGGACATCCGGGATACAATATCAATGCCGACCTCGCGGCATCGTTCATCGCCAAAGAGATCGGCGCGAATAAAGTGATTTTTATGACCGATACTCCGGGTGTATTGGATGGGAATAAAAAACTTCTTTCGACCCTCAGCGAAACGCAGGTTGTAGCATTGAAAAAAGAGGGAACGATTCACGGCGGGATGGTACCAAAAGTCGATGCGTGTCTCGAAGCGGTTGATGGCGGTGTCAAAAAAGCCCATATTATCGATGGACGTATTGAGCACGCAATTTTGCTTGAAGTTTTCACATCGGATGGAGTAGGGACACAGATCACCCTCTAAGCCATCACTGAGAGGCTCTTTGATATAATGATAAAAAATTTACTAAAGTAGAACCATGAAATTCATAGAAACACGCGGAAATGACGGAGTTCATCCAGAGGAGATTACCTTTTCAGAGGCAATTTTAAGTCCTATTGCTTCGTTCGGCGGTTTGTATGTCCCTAAAGAGCTTCCTGTTCTTGGAGAGGCGTTTTTGACCAAACATTTGGGTTCTACCTATCAAGAATTGGCTTCCGATCTCCTCTCTACCCTTGATATTGATATTGATCCCTCCGTTATCGCAGAGGCTCTTTCTTTGTATGACAAATTTGACGATCCTTTAAACCCCGTTCCTGTAGTAAAAGTACGCGATGATCTTTACGTGAGCGAACTGTATCATGGTCCAACCCGAGCGTTCAAAGATATGGCGCTTCAGCCGTTTGGAGTAGTTCTCTCCTCTATTGCACAAAAGCGGGGGGAAGAGTATTTAATCCTCGCAGCAACGAGCGGTGATACGGGTCCTGCGGCACTTGAAACGTTTAAAAATCGTCCCAATGTCCGTGTCGTATGTCTCTATCCTGATGGGGGCACCTCGGATGTTCAACGTTTACAGATGGTGACGGAAGATGGGAGTAACTTAAAAGTAATCGGGATCAAAGGGGATTTTGACGATGCTCAAAGCGCCCTCAAACGTCTTCTGAGTTCTGTCAGCTTTAACGAAGCTTTAAAAGCTAAAAACATCTCTCTCTCGGCGGCAAATTCGGTCAACTTTGGACGAATTATTTTTCAAACCATTTATCATATCCATAGTTATTTAGAACTGGTGCGCCAAAATGCTATCACGCTGGGTGAAAAAATCTATTTGGATGTCCCTAGCGGAAATTTTGGTAATGCCCTTGGCGGATACTATGCTTACAAGATGGGCCTTCCGGTTGAAAAGATAATCATTGCTTCGAATGAAAACAATGTGCTTACCCGTCTCATTAATACGGGACGCTATGATCTTCGGGGGGAAAAAGTAATCCCTACGACGTCGCCTGCCATGGATATTTTGATCTCCAGTAACGTGGAACGTATTTTGTTCGATTTCTTCGGTACTGCACGTGCAAAAGTACTGATGAACTCCTTGGAAAGCGACCGTTTTTACGCCCTTACGGATGATGAAACGATGAAGCTTCAATCCATTTTTGCAGCAGACTATTGTAATGGCGCTGAGGGGAAAGGATACATTAAAGAAGCATTTGACGGTGGTTATTTGATGGATCCTCACACAGCTACCTGTTTCAAAGCATACGACTGCTGTGCGACCAAATCTCTCAAAACCATTGTCTATTCAACCGCAGAATGGACGAAATTTTCACCGACCATTGCCAATGCCCTTACGGGTGCGAATGATATGAACGACATTGATGCACTAAAATTGATTTCGAAAACGGCACATATCTCTATTCCTGCCGTGATTCAAGGACTTTTCACAAAGCCGATCACTCAAGGCATCGTGATTGATAAAGAAAACATCGAAACTGAAATCCTAAAGTTTCTTTAAGTATTTTTCGGCGATTTATACATCGTATTCTGCTCCAAGTTCAGATCGTGTCAATCGGAGTCGTTCGGCCAATACGGTCGCAAGACTTTGCATGAAATGGATGGATGCTTTTTTGTGATGTACTGAAAAGCGGTCAAATGCTTCACGAGAAATCATATACAGATCCGTGTCCGTATTGGCTATGGCATTGGTATAGTGGGGACTTCCTTCCAAAAATGAAAATTCTCCGAAAAAATTGCTTTGCCCTAGCGTATTGAGGTGAACGCTTTTTCTATCGGAAAAAGGGAGAATCAGTCGAACTGAGCCGCGGCGAATCAGAAAAATCTCCCCCGTTGAATCGCCTTCCGAATAAATCAAATTTCCTTTTTTAAATGACCGGCTTTCTAAAAGGGCTTCGATCTCCGCTAGAGTATCTTCGTTGCGCCCTTTGAAAAGATCGAAATCGCGCAGATCAAGAAGCTCTTCCGCCTTTTCATCAATAAGATTTTCTTTTATAATTTTGTTCTCTGTCCATTCGATGGCATCATCTAAATCATCAAATAGCTTTATCGGACTAAGATGTTTTAGCAATCCAACTTCATTAAAATAGCGTTCAAGATCGTCTCCGGTAGGGAGTTTATGCGGTAAGTGGCTCAGGATAAGATAACCGTTTCTTTCATGGAGGATATCTTTAATCTGGAACAGTATATGTGCTGCGGTTAGATCAACTGTTTGTACCCGTTTCATATCCAGAATGATGTATTTTTTTTCTTTTAAATCTTCATGAAGCATAGAATAGAGCTGATTCGCCGTTCCAAAAAAGAGGCTTCCGTGCAATTCGTATATGGAAAACTGACCCCCGTACTCTTGCAGAATTTCTTCTTCCTCCCGATTGCGCACGAGTTTGCTTTTTACTTCCAGCCCGTCAATATGACGGTACATGACGGAAGCGCCAATTTGTTGTGTGATGTACAAAGCGATTGCCAATAGCAGCCCAACCCCAGTAGCAGCAATAATACTTACCGATACAGCGGTTAAAGCAACGGCGGCAATAATTAAAAAATCAAGAGAAGTTTTCCGTGCTTTAAGCAACCGTATACTGTTCTTATCAATCATTCTAAAGGCAATGACGATGAGAATAGCAGCCAATGATGCGACAGGTACCCAGGCTATCAATGTTCCAAGAAGAACAAAAGCGACAATCGCCATGATCCCTTCAAATAGACCGGATACACGAGAATAGCCACCACTTGAGATATTAACCATAGTTGGCCCCATAGCCCCGGATCCTGGCATACCACCAATTAATGCAGATGCAATATTACCGGTACCTTGCGCAATAAGCTCTTTATTGGAATCGTGAAATGAATGGGTCATGGAATCCAAGACGATGCATGTTTTGAGAGTGTCAATAGAGAGAAGTGCTGCGAGTGTTAATGCGGGAAAAAAGAGTGCAGTCAGATTGTTGAAGGAGAGGTTTAAGAGCTCATGAAAACGACCTGAAAGTGTCTGCAGGAAATCAATTCCTCCCTTTCCTCCTAATTCTCCAATGATAAAGTGGTTATTGGGACGCAGTAAAGAGTGATCCATGATACCAAGAAGAAAATAGGTCATCATTCCGATGGTTAATGCAGTGATCACGGAGGGAATTTTGCGAAAAACTTTCTCTGCATATATCATTGCTAGAATGGTTGCCAATCCAACCGTCAGACTTTGCCATTGCCATACTAAAGGGTTTCTTATGCTTTCCCAAAAGTGTGTTCCTTGTGGTGATCCTAAAAATTTTGGTGTTTGAGATGCGATGATGTACAAGCCTATTCCACTCAAGTAACCGCTGACAACAGGAAATGGCATATATTTAATTAATTGTCCTAACCCTATGACCCCAAACCCTATTTGAAACAAACCAGCTAAGAGAGCAACCACCATCAGCATAACAAAGATAATGTCAGGATGGATTCCATGAGAGAAATATTCAAGAGCAAAGGCAGACATTACCGCAGCGGCTGGCGCACTAGGGGCAGAAATTAAACGATTAGTCCCTCCCAAAAGGGGGACAATAATCCCGATTGCTGCTACTCCTAATATTCCGGCTATCGCTCCATAAGCTAAGTAATTGCCTCCGAGCGTAGCGTAAATCGTTACACCGAATGCAATTGCGGCAGGTAACGCCACAAGCATAGCTGCCGTACCGCCCCAAAAATCGCCTAGAATATTCTTAGATTTGAGGATAGCTGAGCGTGCCAACATTACCCTTTCTCATTGAACTCATCATTCTTTTTTAAGGACATGCTGGATTCCATAAGTTTGATCTCCCGATCCCCGTCCAGTAAAATTTTTTCGGACGTCTTAAGGCTGGAAAATTTGAATTTTGTGGGATAATCAGTTCGTAATAGGATATGTTTAAAGCAGTTAAGACGCGCTTTTTTCTTGTTGTCTGACCGGATAATAACCCAGGGAGCATGAGTGGTATGGGAAGCAAGAAGCATGGAGTATTTTGCAATGGTGTATTTGTCCCATAAGTCCTGAGATTTGGCGTCAACGGGTGAAAGCTTAAATTGCTTGAGTGGATCGGTTTTACGTTCTTTAAACCGGTTTGCCTGTTCATTTTTGGACACTGAAAAATAAAATTTGAATAAAATGATACCGGAGTTGACCAGCATCCGCTCGTATTCGCCCACTTCATGCAAAAACTCTTTATGCTCTTCTTCGGAACAAAATCCCATAACGGGCTCAACTCCCGCACGATTGTACCAGCTTCGATCGAAAAAAACGATCTCTCCGGCACAGGGGAGATGCTGTACGTAGCGCTGAAAATACCACTGGGTTTTCTCGACATCAGAGGGTTTGTCGAGCGCTACGACACGGGCACCGCGCGGATTGAGATGCTCGGTGATCCGTTTGATGGTTCCCCCTTTGCCAGCAGCATCACGCCCTTCAAAAATCATCAATATTTTGAGACCTTTATCTTTGACATGATTTTGAAGTTTGAGCAGTTCAATTTGAAGTTTTTTGAGTTCTTTTTCATATTCAATGACACTCGCCTTAACCCAAATGGGGAGACGCTCTTCTTTTTTACCATGTTTACGATGATCTTTTTTTTGTTCCTTGACGCTTTGACGACGATCAGGGTGGACGATATCTTCCAATCTCATTGTTTCGGCTATTTCATCTCTAGCCATTGAACCTTTTTTATGCATGAAATTATCTCTACTTTTTTTTAATTGTAGCCCAAAATATTTTAAAGGGAAGCTTTTAGTAGCGAATTAAGCTCCTTGATATCGTTTGTGGAGGCAAAACAAGAGTTCTCTCCGCAAATTAAGAAAGAGGTAAGTGTTTCATCGCGTTTCATCACTACAAACGGGTAGGAAAATGGGGGCAACGGTGTGTTTTGTTGGAGTAATCCTTTTGGTGTTTTGATGATCCTATCCCCGGTAAGATAGCGAATCGCTTGCTGGGTGAGTTTTGGATAGTAAATAGGGCTCTTCATCAGTTTGATCGATGAGTATTCGAGACTTTTAAAGGCAAAATGGCGGTATTTTCCATCGATTAAGCTTCCAAGGCTTAGCAATGCATCCACCATCACAGCCATGGCGCTGGGATAGGAGCCATCATCAAGCTCGCCAATAGTCGGAAAGGTACCACGGCTGAAATACCATTGCCCTTGGTCATAAAAACGCTCTAATGCTCCATTGGCGAGTCGCTGAGCCTCTATGAGATAACGCTCATCGAATGTGGCCTCATACGCTGCGATCAATGCATTCGCAAGATAGGCATAATCTTCCAAAAAGGCCTCTATTTTTGGTGTTTTATGGATGAGCGTTGTATGGTAAAGCTGTCCCTCGATCACCATCGTTGAGAGAAGTTTTTCAAGCGATGTAATGGCTGCCTCTTGATAGAAAATGTTTTGACGCCCAAGCACAAAGAGGGATTTGATCATCATCGCGTTCCACGCAGTGATAATTTTACGGTCAATGAACGGGTATATTCGAGAACTACGGAGGGCTTTGGCTTCGGTGACAAAACGATCAAACCACTCAGGACGTTCTAGCGTTTCCAGTGTTATGATGCAGTGCCCCTCAAAGTTCCCCTCAGGTGTTGCCCCTATGAGCGATGCGGCTTTCTGCACATTATTAATACCACAGTTTTTTAATGCTCCAATAATCTCGTCATAGGTGTAGACAAAATATTTCCCTTCTTCCCCCTCAGTATCTGCATCACTGGCACTGTAAAAAAGGTTATCTTCCATCATGAAGTTCATCATAAAATCGGCTGTTTCGTTGGCGCAACGTAGATAATAGGGATTATCGTACTGGACAGAGGCGAGGGCATAGAGTTCGCATAGCAGGGCGTTATCGTAGGTCATTTTTTCAAAATGGGGGATCAGCCAGGTCTCTTCGGTGCTGTATCGGCAAAATCCACCATCGATCAGGTCATTCATCCCGCCTCGCGCCATGGCATTGAGCGTATGGATGATGATATTTTGACGCTGTGGATCGGGTGCGAGCTGTTCGAGCGTCATGAGGGTTTTAATCGTCGAGGTATGCGGAAATTTAGGAGATTTTGAGAAGCCGCCGTTGATCGTATCGAAATTATGGGAGGCCTGGGTATGAAAGAGGATTGCAATTTTCTCAGTGATTTGTGTTGCCTGGACAGGGGTCTCTTTTGGACGGAGAAATTGGCTGATCTCATCGGCATTTTGGAACAGTTTTTCATCGTTTTGTGTCACTTTTTCAGCAATAATCGCAGTGAGTTCGCTAAAGCCCATTTTTTGCTCACTGGTTTTCGGCGGAATGTAGGTGGCGGCATAAAACGGTTTGTTTTCTGGGGTACAAAAGATAGAGAGGGGCCATCCTCCGGCTCGGCGATTAAGAAGGGTATGAACCTCTTGGAAATGTTTGTCGATGTCGGGACGCTCTTCTCGGTCTACTTTGATACAGATAAAGTGCTCATTTGCAAATGCTGCTATTGCCTCGTTTTCAAAAACTTCG
>JAUXSZ010000099.1 GCA_030679635.1 Sulfuricurvum sp.
AAAGAACAGCTCTACACCGCAGGAACGGCATCTAAAAATGCTTCGTACCAACCCTAAATACATTTTGAAAAACTATATGCTCCAAGAGGCTATTGATTTGGCTGAAAATGACGATTTCACCCTCGTCAACGATCTTTTGAAACTTTCCCAAAACCCGTACGAGGAACATCCCGAGTTTGATCGCTATGCAGCCCCTACCCCGACACAGCACAAAAATCTCAAACTCAGCTGTTCCTCATAATAGGACTTTTTTGTCCTATTATTTGCTTAAATATTAATCATCTAATGCATATTTCATACTAAATTTCTGCCTATACTATCATCATAATTTATCTATAACGATTTATGTATGAGGAGTCCCTATGCACTACGACCATCTGATCGGTTACATGTCCGATGTCCAAAATTTTGAAAAAAACATGAGTTCCCTCTCCGATAAATGGAATCTTCTGACGCTGCTTGGCTCGATGTCCAATATCGGAATGGATACCAGCGAAACCCGAAAAGCCTTCGAAGATCTCCTCGATGAACCGCTCATGCGTCTCACCCAAGAAACATTCCACAAAAGTCTCGATGAACTCGAATCCAAAGCCCAATCCGCCATCGACATCTTGATCCGCAATCTCTTCGAACGGACCGCCGATATCGGATTTCTCGCAACCGATGATGACATACGAAATTATCTGATTTTTCTCAATACCACCGACATATCAAGCTCCGACGAGATGAGACACCTCAAAATAGAGAAAAAAGAGGCTCTCTCACACCATTTCCGAGAGTATGTTTCCAAATACAGTGTCTATGAAAATATCCTGTTACTCGATACCAAAGGCAAAGTTCTCGTTCAGCTCGATGAAACGAATCCGATCAGCATCTCCAAAGATCCTCTGATCCAAGAATCGCTCAGAACCCATCAAGCGTACGTCGAAACCTTTCGTACAAGCGATCTGAACCATCACAAACCTTCCCTCATCTACTCCTACCGGGTCAATCATCCCCAATCGGATGAGCCATTGGGTGTTTTATGTTTGATGTTTAAATTCGAAGATGAACTCAAAAGTATTTTTCATAAACTCACCCGGGAAAATCCCTACATCGCGCTGGAACTTCTTAACCCAAGTGAGCAGGTTATCGCCTCATCCTCTTCCCATCACGTTCCGATCGGCTCCTATTTGGAAGCGCGAAACAGTGAAACACATCAAACCTATTATGCAGGATTTGAATACCTCTATAAAGCGGTCACGACGGGGGGGTATCAAGGGTATTTTGGTCCGGGATGGATAGGTCATGCAATGGTTCCGCTGCATCTGGCATTTCGATCCTCTTCACGAACCTCATTTTTAAAGAACGATCTTTTTGACACGGTAGCCAATGCAACGGCTTATTTCCCTCAAGAACTGAAAGATATTTTGGAGAAAGCCAAAAAAATTCAAACCGAGCTGGACATCACCGTATGGAACGGAAATGTCCAGATTGCCAATACATCCAACAAGGAGAACCCGTTTACCAAAGCGCTCCTCAATGAAATTTCTAAAACCGGCGAAGAGACCAAACTCGTTTTTGATGACACCGTTGCCAATCTCAATACCGCCATGCTTATCCGCTATCTTGAAGATCTGAAATTTCAATCGTCGCTGGCGATCGATATCATGGACCGAAACCTCTTTGAGCGGGCAAACGACTGTCGATGGTGGGCACTCACGACCACCTTCCGAGAGATTTTATCTCAGCCTGATATCCGCGAAACCGATCGGGAAAAAATGAATGCTATCCTAGAGACGATCAATGGACTTTATACCGTCTACACAACCATGTTCGTCTATGATCGTGACGGGTTCATTGTCGCCGTGTCCAATCCAAATGAAAGCCATTACCTAGGTAAACGCGTCGGATACAGCTGGGCTACGCAAACGCTCCGGCTTGAAACAACGCAAGAGTATGTCGTTTCCCCTTTCGAGCCTAGCATCTTCTATGACAACCGTTCAACCTATATCTA
>JAUXSZ010000110.1 GCA_030679635.1 Sulfuricurvum sp.
CAGCCGGGTGATAAAATTGGTGATATTTTTGTCAACTATGAGAACAATTTCAAAGTCTATCAAGCATGGAGGGACCAGCTCTCTCGTGGATTGGATGAGAACTCAACCATTCGCCGCCCTCGCCACATTAAACGTCCATGGGTTACTCTTGACCCATCGGCATATGAGGTAACGATCAAGTCTTAGGACTTGATACTTTTTTTTTTAACCTTCTTCTCTCATGTACTTTTCAGTCAGAGTAGCTACAATCCCATCACTATTTAAAGGTCTGATTAATGGATGAAATCATCGCACGCAGTAATATTTATGCCCTTCTTTCTCGGATATTGCTCCAAGAACTTGATGATGAGATTTTAAATACACTCATACATGATGAAACGGTATTAGAGTTTTTGCCTCATTGGAATGAATGGGAACAGCGTACATCTGTAGCGCCACAAAAGCTTTTAGAAGAATATTTAAATCCTGATTTTACCAATCTGTCATTGTTGCATTTGGTCCCTTATGAGACATTTTACACCCGTGCGGATCAAATGATTGAAACAGGTGGTGCTAATCCGGTCACTGATATTTACAGCGCGTATGATTTTATCGTTGATTACGGTGTTGCACGTGTTGTATCTTCGGATCATATCGGTGTCGAACTTGAATTCATGCACCACTTGTGTCAGGCACAGATCAAAGCAGTAGAAGAGGGTGATAACGATTCTGTTGCAGAGCTTCAAGCCGTACAACACCGTTTTTTGAATACTCATTTATTGCAATGGGCACCGATGTATTTGATTAATATGAAATACGAATCCCGTACCCCTTTGTATTATGATGCGGCAGAAATGGCATTAGAGTTTATTCTCTCTGATAATGAAATCTTAACTGCGGTTGTAGCTTCTGCTTCATGAGTCTTTTAATTCTCTCTCCTGGTTCATGTGTTAGAGCACTGAGTGTCAATTCGATATGTACTCATTGCTGCGATGTCTGTCCAACGGGGGCTATTAGTATCACAGGACGTCTTCCCTCTATCAACCAAGCACAATGTGTCGGATGTGCTGGATGTGTTGCTGTGTGTCCTACGGAGGCATTGAAACTCGATGATTTCAGCCCCACCGATTTTTTCTTTTCTTTTGCGTCTGATGATGAGAATATCGTATCGTGTCAAAAAAATGTACCGTGTATTGCAGCCTTGAGCAGTGAACATTTAATCTCCTTTACTCAAATGAAACAAGGCGTTGTTCTAGATACGGGACACTGTAACCAGTGTGATATTGGGGAAAGTATTTTAGCAACGATGGCATCAACTATCGATAATTCCAATTATTTGCTTGAAGCCATAGACTCTAATTGTAGAGTAACGTGTGAAAACATTGCCTACAGCGATATAAATGAGCCTGAAGTAAAAGCGGATCGACGAGACTTTTTTAAGAATTTTCATTTACGTGGTATTGGTAAGGCACGCAGTGATTTTGAAAAAGAGATACAGCGCACTACGGATGAGTTTGTCCAATACACGACAGACAGTTCACATACCCAAGCGCTACGGACGAAAAAAATAACCGATCGACGTAAACTCTTTTTTACTGCATTAAAGCGTTTTGAAGTACCCAGTGAATTTCATGTGGTGCAAAGTGATAAAATCGTCTTTACCTCTCAAAAGCTATTGGATGAGGAGTTGTGTACCGCGTGTGAGATGTGTCATCGTGTGTGTCCTACGGGGGCATTGACCTCGGATATGCGTAACTCGAAAATAGACTTTGACCCTTTTTTATGTGTGAAATGCCATTTGTGCCACGACGTGTGTGAACCTAATGCGATTACCCTTTCTACCTCGTATAATTTGAAAGAGTGGTATGTACCGAGTGTTCAAAATCTAGCCACTTTTTCAGTGCGCCGATGTAATGAATGTGATGGACTGTTCAGTTCCGTCGCAGGAGAAAAAATTTGCCGCCGCTGCCGTCTCGAAGAGGAAGAAGCGCGTGAGCTTTGGGGGTTATAAATGATGAACAATGACAATTCCATAACAGTCGAGACAGCGCTTTATGGATACATCGCTGAAGAGGCGCACAGCAGTCGGTTTTGTGCTATCGTCAATAAGTTGTTTAAGGGAAATAATGTCAATGCGATGATTATTCCCATGAACATACGTCCCGATGATGTTACGTTTACGATCTCTCAAATGCGCAGTTCTAAACTGAATGGTGCCGTGATCTCAATGGAATATCAAGAAGAAGCTTTTGGGCTATTGGATAATGCCTCTGTATTGGTCCAAAAATCCGGGTATTGCGATTTTATTCGTATCGTGGATGGAAAATTGATGGGTGAACTCATCATGCCTATGGCTCTGGAAAAATTTGCGCAAAGCGAGGATTTCATGGATGATATAGCACTGAATTCGATGACGCGCTATTTTTATGAATTAACTACAGGAGAATACAATGAATAAAACAGATTTTAGTGATTTACGAGCGGAGTTTGACCAATTTGTACGGGATAAATGCGATACGGGTGAGTGTAATACGAGCGATGACAATAACCCTGACAATGAACCTGTACCGGGCTTCGTTGATGAACTAACGGATAAACTGCTCTCCCCGTATCACAGTGGTGCCTATTTTTCACGTTTGGATATTAAACGTGTTGCTGAGGCGATTGATGAATCGATCCCAATTAAAGAGCGAAAAAAGATGCTTCAAGCCCTTTTCCGACACACCACGCGTAAAGAATACTTGCGTGGTGCCTTTGATGAGTTTAATCGTCACTTCGGCGGTCGTATTTTGATCTATACGGAGCTTAGCGAGGCATTTCCCGCATCAAAAGCCATTTTTGATGAAAATATCGCTAAGATAAAAAAGACACAAAATATTCTTGATCAAATCGTTGAAGATTACGAAGAGATAGAGCCGACAGATGAACCTATGATGGTTTAATTTTACGGTAAAAAAGGTTAAAAATGAGTTTAAAGCGGCGTGTCCAATTATTTATTACGTTTCTTTTGATTTTTATTTCAACCATTTTTACAGGATATTATCTTCATCATGAAGACGAGCACAACGTTGAGCATGTTCAGAAATCGTCCCAAAACATTAAAAATACATTAAATTTGATACTTGAAGATTTAAATCATTTTTATACGTATCGTGCTTACGCTAATCTTCGATCTAAGGGTGTCATGGAGGCCATGCGTTCCCGTGACACGCACAAACTTTATGAGCTTACGCTTCCTCGTTACACAACACTTCGTGAAGAAAATTCGAATCTTATTGTTATGCAGTTTCATGCTCCTGATGGAAAGTCTATTTTGCGTATGCATCGACCTGAAGTTTTTGGAGATGATATCGCTTCGAGGCGTCCAATGTTGAGGACGACACATCGAACGCGAATGGTGCATACAGGATTTGAAGGGGGAATAGAAGGGATAGCTTATCGTATCGTGGTTCCGTTGGTTGAAAAGGGCAAGTATAGGGGTGCGCTCGAGTTTGGTATTGATCCCGATTACATTATCAGTAAACTTATCCATACAACCAAAATGGACACCCTCTTTATGCTCCATGAGAGTCGGATGGCGGCTGCAGATATCAAAAAATATCCTGTTAGGTACAACGGATATCACTTTTCTCATGTAAGTCCGTATCAACAGCCGCTGGTTAATGAATTTATTAATAACAATCCTGAATTTAACGAGCGGATTATTGATTATAAAGGGAAAGAATACGATGTTATTCATATCCATTTATCAGGCAGTGATGGAAAGCCAGTCGGACTGTTATTATGTTTCAATGATGTGACAACAGGATATGATGAATTTGTGCAGGTCGTTATAGAGAGTGTAATGATTACTTTGTTAATGATCATTATACTTTTAGCGATCATTGAATATATATTTTCACGAATGACGAAAAAAATCATGTATCAGGAAAAATATATTAGCACAATTCTAAACTCTCAAAAAAATATCATTATTGTTACCGATGGGAAAGAGATGATTTATGCCAATAACGCATTTTTGGATTACCTTCATTGTCATAGTTTAGAAGACTTCAAAAAAGATCACCGATGTATTTGTACACTGTTTGAAACGAGTGAAGGCGATCATTATTTGCAGCCTGAGATGGAAGGACAAGTCTGGACTGAGTACATCGTAGCCCATAATGAGCGAGAGCATATGGCTAAAATGACCGTTGATGGCAAAACATCAACATTTTTAGTGACTGGCCAGATGATGGAGTACGAAAATGAACTTCGCTGTGTCGTCGTATTTAATGATGTCACTGATATTAATAAGTTGGCGACCCTTGACAGACTTACCAACATAGCAAATCGTTTTGAATTTGACAAGATGCTGGGGCACTCTAT
>JAUXSZ010000126.1 GCA_030679635.1 Sulfuricurvum sp.
GCAGTTCGGTGAGAATCGTTTCAACGGGGATGGTATCATGCTGATGGGTAATGGCAGGTGAGGGGGCGAGTTCACAATAGAGACAATCAAAGTTGCATTGTTTGGTTGTGCTTGAGAGATCGACCCCGAGCGATACGCCGAAACGGCGCGAATGGACGGGGCCGAAGATGGTGCTCATGTTATTGCTTTTTGCTTACTCTTTGACATTCACTGACAAAGTGTTGTGCGTGCTCAACCGGGACATCCGGAAGAATCCCATGTCCTAGGTTGAAGATGTGGCGTTTGCCGCCCATGATCTCTTGGATGGCTTCTACGGATGCCGTAGTCTCCTCTTTGGAATACAGACGGCAGGGTTCCATGTTGCCCTGAAGAACATAGCGATCTCCCAGCTTCTCTTTGGCTAGAGCCATCGGGGTACTCCAATCCACTCCAAATACATCAAAGTTTCCATAGACGTGGTCTAAAAATGCTGGGATCCCTTTAGGGAACATGATGACGGGGACGTGCGGGTATTTTTCTTTTAAATACTCCGCAATTTCGACCATATAGCTCCAAGAAAACTCATCGTATTTAGAGGGCTCAATGGCCGCAGCCCAACTGTCGAAGATTTGAACGACATTGATACCAGAGAGGATTTGTTTTTCCATGTAGAGCTTGACGACGTCGGTGACTTTACGCAGTATCTTATGGAGAAGCTCCGGATTGGTGTACATCATCTTTTTGCAGATGTTGTAGGTTTTGGTCCCATGCCCCTCTATCATATAGGTGGCAAGAGTCCAGGGTGCTCCTGTAAAACCGATCAATGCTTTTTCATCCCCTCTCTCATCGAGCTGGGATCGTAAGATTTTGATCGTTTCATAGACATAGGTGAGTTTTGAAGCGGCTTCATCTCCGCCGATGAGGGCATCTAAATCGTCTTCGGTTTCAATGGGTTTTTCAAAAACGGGCCCTTCGCCTTGGAGAAAATCGAGTTTCATCCCCATTTCGTTCGGAACCACCAAAATATCACTGAAAAGTATTGCCGCATCAACCCCTACAATATCGAGTGGTTGGATGCTTACTTCAGCAGCCATATCCGGGGCATGGCAAAGGTTTAAAAAGTTTCCGGCACGTTTGCGTACAGCCATGTATTCAGGAAGATAACGTCCTGCTTGGCGCATCATCCAAACAGGAGTATAAGGGGTCTCTTTTCCAAAACAGGCATCAACAAATATCATTAGTGGTTCCCCCCTTTATTTAAAAAATACAAAGCAAGGGCAAGAAGCAAAATAGAGCCTGAGAAGTAAAGCATTTCCAGCGCACCGGTGTACGGGGTATGGAGGACTTTTTGAAAAAAGCTGACGACCAGAACCATGATGATGACTTTAGCGATTTTGTCTTTGAGCTGATCGAGTGAGTGGATCTGCAAAATATTGCTGCTGCTTTTTTCTGCTTCGTCGATTTTAGAGATAAAGAGCTCGTATATCCCCAAGCTGAAGATGAGCAATACAACGGCGATAAGATACAAATCGATGGCACCGATGATGCTGGCGACAACATTTTCATGCAGGTTTGCAGGGTGGACATGGAAAAAGATCATGTCGCGCATCAGCAGGACAACCTGCCATATGTCCATGCTGGCAACCAGAAAGAGGACGATGGAACCCATAAGGCTAAATATGACGGCAAAGAGGGTGAAAAATCGGCTTTTCCACAGTGCCCCTTCGAAAATACTTTCGATTAAATTCATGATTGTGCTCCTTGCATTTCAACCCATTTTTGGGCGATCCGTACGGCATTTGTGGCGGCACCTACGCGAAGATTGTCGGCAACTACCCATAAGTGGAGGACATTATCACGATAAAGGTCGTTTCGGATACGCCCCACAAAGGTTTCATTTTGCTCCATACACAGTGATGGCATCGGGTAGATGCTTTCGTTGGGTTCATCCAGGACGATAATATTAGGCGATTTTCGTAAAAGCTCACGCGCTTCATCGGCATTGACGGCACCGTCAAAGGTGAGGGTGAGGGTTTCGGCATGACCTCGGAGGGTCGGGATACGGACACAGGTGGCACTCACTTCGATCTCTTTGTGGAGGATCTTTTGGGTTTCATTCACCATTTTTAGCTCTTCTTTGGTGTAGCCCGTATCGGTAAAGGAATCGATTTGCGGAATGGCATTGAGGGCAATGCGGTGCGGAAATTTCTTCGGTTGGGCGTCATCGAGTGTAAAAGAGAAAAAGGCCTGCATCTGCTCAACGAGCTCTTCCATGGCTGATTTTCCGGCACCGGATGTTGCTTGATAGGTGCTGACATCGACACGAACGAGATCGTACGCCGTATCAAGCGGTTTTAGTGCTTGTACCATTTGAATCGTTGAGCAGTTCGGGTTGGCGATTATACCGCGATTGCGCCATTGCGCTATATCTTCCGGATTGACTTCAGGGACGACAAGGGGAACATCGTCATACATCCGAAAATGGCTTGTATTGTCGATGACAACGGCTCCGGCTTCTGCAGCATAGGGGGCAAATTCGGCTGAAACACTTCCGCCGGCACTAAAAAGGGCAATTTCTATGTTTTCCTCGGCGAATACCGTAGGGGTCAGCTCTTGGATGACGAGGTCTTGATCGTTAAAGGTGACGGTATTTCCGGCGCTACGGGCACTTGCGAGGGGGATGAGTTTGGCAAGAGGGAAATCGATCTCTTCCAGTACGCGTAAAATTTCTTCACCTACGGCACCGGTTGCACCGACAATCGCGACGTTATAAAGTTTCATGGGCAAATTCCTCAGGTTATATGGAAAGTCGATTATATCGAATGGGGACTTTGAACTCTTTAAACTCTGCCAAATCCTCTGGCTTCTAAGAAAAGATCGTCCACTCCGATGGTGCCGCTGTCGCTCAGGATGGCTGAGCGCTCAACCACGGAGATAAGTTCCCGTATGTTTCCGGGCCATGGGTAGAGCTCCAGGGCTTCTTTTGCCTGAGGATTAAACTCTTTAGACTCAAAGCCGTATTGGGCGCAGTTTTGCTCCAAGATGGCGATCGCTATGGGTATTATCTCCTCACGCCGTTCTCGCAGAGGGGGAATAGTGAGGGGAATCGTGTTGAGGCGATAATAAAGGTCTTCTCTGAATTTCCCGTCTCGGATGTTTTGCTGCAAATTGGCGTTGGTAGCGGTGATGATACGAACATCGATTTTAGTGCTTTTTGACGATCCAAGTCGACGTATCTCACGCTCCTGCAGGACACGTAAAAGTTTTGCTTGAAGCGCATACGGCATTTCTGCTATTTCGTCCAAGAAGAGGGTCCCCCCGTTGGCAAGTTCAAACTGACCTATTTTTGTCTCTGTGGCATCGGTAAAGGACCCTTTTTCAAATCCGAAGAGCTCGCTCTCTATCAGATTTTCAGGAATTGCCGCCATGTTGATCGCGATAAAAGGTTTGTCGAAACGGGGCGATTTTTGGTGAACATGGCACGCGAAAACCTCTTTTCCGACACCGCTCTCACCCAAAAGCATAATGCTGGCATCCGTTTTGGCCGCTTTGCCAATTGTGGTCAGAAGTTTTTCTAAGGCCGGCGAAGTACCCAGAAAAGCACCTGTTTTTAGAGTACATTTAGGGGCATTTTTTTTCACTTTTTGTTGAACATTAGAACTGCGACGTATGGCGGCGATGAGGGTTTCAATTTCAAAAGGTTTGAGAAGAAAATCTTTGACTCCGAGATGTATCGACTCAATGGCGCGGGTTAGAGTCGCATTTCCGGTGATGAAGATAACGTCGTATCTCCCGTTTAACCCCTTTACGAACTCTATACCATCCATCCCAGGCATATTAATATCACTGATAATAAGATCGAAGGTGTCATCGAGTTTTTTGAGGGCATCTTTTGGGCTTTTAAAGGTATGAACATCGTATTCACGGTAGTCGCTCATCGCTATCTCCAGTGATTTACGCATGTTGATATCGTCTTCGACTATCGCGATTTTCATTCCGTCCCTTGACCTATTTTAATAATGAAATTGTAACAGAATCATCATTAAAATCGACAACATAACACCGTGCCGGTAGCGTCAGAGACTCCGTAGATGCCTGTGTGTGATTGGTGATTTTTTGGCGACTTTTAAGCTGCATAGATTGTTGTGTGGCGAATTCGATAAATTCATCTTCATGGCGGTAAAGAAGTGCTTGAAGGGATTCATTGGGTTGACGGGGTAGAAATAGGGAGCTCTCTTTTTTTCCGTAACAGGGTGTCATGGATTTAGAAATACTTAGCTGATCGGAAATTAACGTCGAATTGTAGGTTGTAAGGCGATATCCGATGAGATATTCATCGCCCAGTAGGGCAATGGTGCTAATTAATGCGAAAATTGTGAGTAAGAAAGGACAATTTCGAGTTCCACTTCGCATAAACCATCTTTGAATGTCGTATCCATAACGTTAGCGCCGCGTACCATGGCATCTACCGAGGTGCGAACTGTAGAACGCTGAAGCATCATGTTTTTGACAGAATCTTGTCCTTCAACATGAACCCCTCTAATTCGTTCCGCTATTTGACGGTAACCATCAGCAAGCGCAGCGCGTTTAGCAAGAGCATATGCTTGCGCAGGAGATGCGGTTACGCTAGGGGCGACGCCTTGTCCGAAGACGGTTATTACAAGCTGCTGCGTAGAACCGAGGGCCGGCTCTACACAATTTCCATCCGTTCCACTGTAGACACAACGAACTTTTGCGGTGTCATTAGCTGCAAAAAGTGCTGCTTGTAAAGTGCTTACAGTTAGAAGAAAAGCCAGAGCTACCGAGTATTTCATTGTTCATTTCCTTGAATAGGCTAAAATAGTAGTTAACTTAAGCAAATACTATTCCAAATTTAATGTGCCGTCATTTTCCTCAGTATTTTCAGCTTCATCGTCCTCTTCTATCTCTGCTTTTGGACAACGTGAAATACTCTTAACATCATCACCTTTAATGATATAAACACCGCTGGTATTACGTCCCGATTTTGCAATGGTTTGCATATCAACACGGATCATTTTTCCGGCTTTGGTTAGAGCCATCATGTCCATCGTCTCATCGACCATGAGGCACCCTACGACCGTTGTTCCTGTTTTAGTGTTGAGTTTCATCGCTATAACACCGGAACCTGCACGGTTGGTAAGGCGGTACTCTTCTGCCGTTGTACGCTTACCAATTCCTTTTTCGCTCACCATCAAAATTTCTTGCTCATCATTTTTAATGATGTTAGCATCCACGACGACATCGCCCTCAACTTTGAATTTAATACCGCGGACACCACGGGTACTTCGCCCTTGATCGCGGGTTTTTTCAATTTCGAATTTAATACACTGTGCAAATTTGGTCACAATGAAGAGGTATTTTGTCTCTTCATTGGCGATGTGCGCGGTGATCAGCGCATCATCGTCATCGAGAACGATTGCGCGGACGCCGTTGCTACGTACATTGGAGAATTCGCTCAAGGCTGTTCGTTTAACAATACCGTTTTGGGTGAAGAATACCAACGATTTGTTTTCATCGAAATCGGTCGTCGGGATGATCGAACGGATTTTCTCATCGGCTTCGAGGTTAATGAGATTAACAACCGCTTTACCTTTTGCGGTACGGGATCCCTCAGGGATTTTATACACTTTCAGCCAGTGCAACTGTCCGCGATCGGTGACAAACATCAACGTATCATGGGTGTTGCACGTATAGAATTTTTCGATGAAATCATCATCATAGGTCGTAACGGCAACTTTCCCTTTTCCGCCTCGACGCTGTTTTTCATACGATGCGAGAGGAACGCGTTTGATGTAGCCGCGGTGGCTTATGGTAACAACCATCGGCTCATTCGGGATCAAATCTTCGATGTTGATATCATCGTAGTTGTCTTCGATATCGGTTACACGAGGGATGTTGAATTGTTCGACAAGCTCGATGAACTCATCTTTGATAATTCCTTTGAGAACCTCTTCGCTACGAAGAATAGACTCTAAATATTCAACATGAGCCAAAATCTCTTTGAGTTCATTTTCAATTTTGTCACGCTCAAGGCCGGTAAGGCGTTGAAGACGCATGTCCAAAATAGCTTGTGCCTGGATAGGAGAAAATCCAAATTCACTTATAAGCCCTTCTTTGGCACTTTCCCCGTCTTTACTTGCGCGGATGAGTTTGATAATGGCTTCGATATGATCAAGCGCTTTTTTCAAACCTTCCAAGATATGGGCGCGCGCTTTGGCTTTTTCAAGATCAAAAATGGTACGGCGGATAATAACGGTCTTACGGTGATTGATAAAGTGTCCCAGCATCTCAAGGAGGGTGAATATACGAGGCTCTTGGTTGAATACCGAGAGCATGATAATCCCGAAAGTGGTCTCCATATTCGTAGATTTATAGAGGTTGTTGAGGACGATTTCGCTCATGGCATCGCGTTTGAGCTCGATGACGACACGGATTCCTTCGCGGTCTGATTCATCTCGAATTTCGCTGATCCCCTCTAAAAATTTATCTTTGACCAAATCGGCAATGGTTTCAATCAAACGTGCTTTGTTCACTTGGTAAGGGAGCTCATCGATAACAATAACGTCTTTATTCGCTTTTTTTTCGATATGGGTTTTAGCGCGAACACGGATACGGCCACGACCGGTTTCATACGCGTCTAAAATCCCTTTTTTACCGTAAATCGTTCCCCCTGTTGGAAAATCAGGGGCTTTGATAAATTGCATGATGTCAATGAGAGACGCATTAGGGTTATCCATAAGATAAACGAGTGCATTAAGAACCTCATTAGGGTTATGCGGAGGGATATTCGTCGCCATACCGACAGCGATTCCGCTTGAACCATTAATAAGTAGATTAGGAACACGCGTAGGCAGTACCACGGGCTCTTGAGTTGTACCATCGTAGTTATCCACCATATTGACGGTATCTTTTTCAAGATCTTTTAGCAGCTCTCCTGCATACCGGGTCATACGTGCTTCCGTATAACGCATAGCTGCCGCGTTGTCTCCATCGACGGAACCAAAGTTTCCCTGGCCATCTACGAGCGGTGCGCGCATCGCGAAGGGTTGCGCCATACGGACAAGGGCATCGTAAACAGATGTGTCACCATGCGGGTGGTACTGACCGATGACATCCCCGATGATACGGGCTGATTTTTTGTATTTAGCACCGGCAGAGAGATTAAGCTTGTCCATTGCATAAAGAATACGGCGGTGAACCGGTTTGAGTCCATCACGAACATCGGGAAGCGCTCGTCCGATAATAACGCTCATGGAATAGTCAAGATAACTGCTCTTGAGGGTGTCTTCTATATTAATATCATGTATTTCGCTGTTGTCTAGCAGATCGTTCATTTCGGCCTCGGAAAGTGAAGATTAAGTCGCCGATTATAACCCATTGCCGCTTAAGTGATTATTTTGGAAAATATCGGGCGGTGATTAAATTTTAACCATGCAGTGTGAGCAAATAATATTTTTCATTGTGTAGAATGGTAGTTGAGTTTTTGATAATAGATTAAAGGAGTAGAGATGAAGAAATTCATTTTATCATTATTGCTTTTGCCAATGTTGGCATTGGCAGAAGATGCAGTTGCTGTAGTCGAACCTGTATTAAATTCAGGTGACACAGCGTGGATGATGATGTCAACCGCCATGGTTATGTTAATGACCCCCGTGGGATTGGCACTGTTTTATGGTGGTATGACGCGTGCTAAAAATGTTTTGAATACCTATGCAATGGTATTTGGTGCGTTTGTTGTTGGATTTATTGTTTGGATTATCGCTGGATATTCGATCGCGTTTGGTACGGCAGAAGGACCTTTGAATCAAGTGATTGGCGGATTTGGCAATATAATGCTAAACGGTATCGCTTGGACCGATTTGACCAATGTTGATTTGGGCCAGTTGTATCCTAAGTATGTCTTTGTTGTTTTCCAAGGGACGTTTGCGGCCATTACGGTTGCCATCGCTTCGGGATCGGTTATTGAGCGCTTAAAGTTTTCAACATGGATGGTGTTTGTCGCCATCTGGGTATTGGTGGTGTATGCTCCGATTACCCATATGGTGTGGGGCGGCGGATACCTTTTCAATGAAGGGGCTCTTGATTTTGCCGGCGGTACGGTGGTTCATATGAACGGTGGTTTGGCCGGTTTAGTATTGGCTCTTTTGGTGGGAAAACGTGCCGGATATCCGAAAACAGCGATGAAACCTGCGAGCGTTATTCTGACGGCTTTAGGGGCAGGTCTTCTTTGGTTCGGTTGGTATGGCTTTAACGGCGGATCGGCATTTGGCGCGAACGCTATCGCTGGGGTTGCGTACTTATCAACAACGATCGCGGCATCCGTTGCAACCATCACATGGATTGCCGTGGAATACATGATCTACAAAAAAGTGACCTTATTGGGTGCAGCAACAGGGGCCATCGCAGGTTTGGTTGCGATTACTCCGGCGGCAGGGTTTGTTCTCGTACAGGGGGCATTTATTATCGGCATCGTGGGGGCTTTGTTTGCTTTCTTCGGTGTTATGATATTGAAGAAAAAATTAGGTTACGATGACAGTTTGGATGCATTCGGGGTTCACTTTTTAGCGGGTCTATGGGGTGCTGTTGCAACGGGTATTTTTGCCGTCAATGATAAAGCACTGTTGTGGGACGGTCCGCTCAAAGCAACCGGGGATCGCATGGGGCAAATTATGGTTCAGCTTGAATCGGTTTTGGTTGTCGGTTTGTTTACGTTAGTGGGGACCGTTGTGGTATACTACATCGCAATGGCTATCACTCAAGGTTCACGTGTGGATGAAGAACAAGAGAGTATGGGTCTTGACGAATCGGTGCACGGCGAACGCGGATTTAATTTATAAAGGAATTGACAATGAAAAAAATTGAAGCGGTTATTAAACCATTTAAACTCGAAGATGTTAAAGATGCGCTTGCTGAGATCGGTATTACCGGTATGACGGTGAGTGAAGTCAAAGGATACGGTCGACAAAAAGGGCACAGCGAATTGTATCGCGGTGCTGAGTATGTGGTCGATTTTATCCCTAAAATCAAAATGGAGATGGTTGTGGACGACTCGATGGTGGATCAAGTCGTTAATACGGTTGTAGAAGCTGCACGTACGGGCAAAATCGGTGATGGCAAAATTTTTGTGACCGACATCAGCAGAATCATCCGTATCCGTACCGGTGAAACGGACGGCGAGGCTATTTAACCCTTATTGATTAAAATTTAATCAATTTTTCTTCTCCAATTCATTAAATTGGAACTATAATGCGCACCTTTATCATAAATTAAAGGTGCTGCTTATGGATACTGCTTACGTTATTGATACCCTTTTCACTCTTTTTTCGATTACTCTTATTATTTTGATGGTTCCCGGTTTTGCGATGCTAGAGGCAGGACTTGTCCGTACTAAAAATGTTTCCAGTGTTTTGACCGTCAATGTTATGATTTATGCTGTGGCTTCTATGGCATTTATTCTGATTGGTTATAGCCTCGCTTTTGGTGAATTGCATAATGAAACAATGAGTAAATGGGCATTTTTTATGTTTCAGATGGCATTTGTGGGCAAGGCGATTAATATTATGAGCGGTGGTGTCGGTGAACGGGCAAAATTATTTCCATTAACGTTGTTTACGGTTATTATGGGAGGATTTATCTACCCGGCTGTTGTCAATATTAGTTGGGGAATGGACTGGATTAAAGGATCGATTTTTGATTTGAATATGGTCGATTTAGCGGGCTCCACGGTCATTCACTCTACGGGTGGTTGGGCGTTGCTCGCGGCGATTTTGGTGATTGGATCACGGAAGGGTCGGTACGTGCACGATCAGATGCGCGTAATCCCTGCATCGAATATTCCTCTCGTCGTTTTGGGCGCAATGTTATTGTGGATCGGATGGTTTGGTTTTAATGGCGGTTCCGTTGGCGGGATATCGACCAAAGAGTTGGCAGACAGCGTCGCGTTAACGATTTTTAATACGAATGTTGCCGGATTAGCGGGGGCAATCTCGGCAGGAATTTTGATTTATATTCGCTACAAACTTTTTGATATTACCATGATCCTCAACGGAGCCCTTGGCGGGTTGGTGGCTGTGACTGCAGGGGCACATTTGTTTACCCTTTATGATGCGTTGGCCGTAGGTTTTCTTGGCGGAATTTTGGTTGTTGTTGCGATTCCTTTATTTGATAAAGTACGTATTGATGATCCTGTCGGTGCCCTTTCCGTTCATTTGGTGAATGGCATTTGGGGAACCCTCGCGGTGGGAATTTTTGCGAGTGATGCAGCGAGAAATATTACCTTTATGAATCAACTTAAAGGGGTGGCTGAAATTGCGATTTTTGTTTTCACCCTCTCATTTGGTATTATCTATCTTCTCAATAAAGTTTTCCCTTTCCGAGCAACCGATGAAGAACAAGTGCAAGGGCTTGATGTCAGCGAGTGCGGACTTGAGGCCTATCCTGAGTTCAAAAGGGCTATTTAGCAATCTCACGATATAATTTTCCCAATTTTAGTAAAAGGGAAAATATGAGCATTTATCGCGAATACGACATCCGGGGAATTTTTGAAAAAGAGCTCAATGAAGCAACGGTTACCCGACTAGGGGCTGCGCTGGCGGAAGCGATAAAGCCTTTTGGAAATGTTGTCGCAGTAGGATACGATGCTCGCTCCCATTCACCGATTTTATTTGAATACCTAACGGCTGGTTTGAATGCCGGAGGGATGAGCGTGTTGGGGATGGGAATGGTTCTGACTCCTGTCAACTATTTTTGCAACTATCAAGAGTTTGACGGTATTACTCCCTGCGCATCGGTCATGATTACCGGATCCCACAACCCAAGCGAATACAACGGCTTTAAAATCACTATCAACAAAACTCCTTTTTTCGGTGAATCTATTTATGCCCTTGGCCGAAAAATCGATGCGATGCCGTTTCCAGAAAAATGTGAACGTGATGTGATTGAAATCGATGCGCTGAGTCGCTATAAAGAGTACATGATTGGCGCATTTTCCCATTTGAAAGGGATGAACGAGCGTATCGTGTACGACTGTGGAAACGGGGTTGCGGGGTTGGCAATTGTTGATATTTTCGATACGTTGGGTCTCAATGCAAAAGGGATCTATGTTGATCCTGACGGCACCTTCCCAAACCACCACCCAGATCCGAGCGAAGAGCATAATCTACAAGATATTAAGAAGTTGCTGGCAGAAGAGGGAGACATCGCGTTTGCGTACGATGGAGATGCGGACCGTATTGCCGTATTGACTGCCAAGAATAATATCAAAGGGGATATTATGGCCATTTTGTATGCGTTGAAAATGGATCATCCAACGGTCATCGGCGAGGTGAAATGTTCGCAAGTGATGTACGATACCCTAAGAGAACGCGGCGCCACGGCGGTTATGTACAAAACGGGGCACTCAAATCTTAAAGTCAGAATGAAAGAACTTCATGCCGATTTGGCGTGCGAAGTGAGTGGACACATATTTTTTGCCGATCGTTATTTCGGGTACGATGATGCGATTTATGCCACGTTGCGAATGCTGGAGCTGATGTGGCAAGGGGTTGATCTCGATGCCGAGATTGCCAAGCTGCCGCCCGTATTTTCAACCGAAGAGATCAAAGTCGCAACCACAGAAGAAGAAAAGTTCCTCGTCATCGATAAACTCAAAGAGCTTCTCAAAAATCCTCCTGCTGATTTCCCTTCTATACGGGAGATCATTCAGGTCGACGGTGTTCGTGTCGTTTTTGATAAAGGGTGGGGACTGGTACGTGCCAGCAATACGACCCCTGTCTTGGTGACCCGCTTTGAATCAACGGATAAAAATGAGGCCCTACGGTATGAAGAGGCGCTCAACGCACTGATCGTAGAAGCCAAAAATCAACTCAAAGAGTAGTCTTATGAAAACAATTTCTTTAACGATGCCGCTGGACATGCATCTCCATTTGCGCGACGGTGAGATGCTCAAAACGGTGGCTCCTCTCACTTCCTATAGCTTTAGCGGTGCCTTGGTGATGCCCAACCTTGTCCCCCCCGTTACGACCAAAGAGATGGTTAAGGCGTATCGGCACAGAATCAAAGAGGCGATGGAATCGGATGATTTTGAACCCTATATGACCCTTTTCTATCAAAATTACAGCCGTGTGTTTTTGGAGAGCGTTCAAGATGATATTACCGCCATCAAAATTTACCCCAGCGGAGCAACGACGAATTCTGAGGGAGGCGTCGTAAGCTTCGATATTGAGCCGATGCGCGAGACGTTAGAGGCGATGAGCGATTTGGGGATTGTCCTCTCGGTTCATGGGGAGACCAATGGATTTGTCATGGATCGCGAAGCGGAGTTTATGAGTGTCTATGAGATGCTCGCACAAAATTTTCCGAAACTCAAAATCATTATGGAGCATATCACGACGCGCGAAGCGGTGGAGATGCTGGACCGTTATGAGAACCTTTACGCAACGGTCACGGTACACCATTTGATGATTACTCTGGATGATGTTGCGGGGGGGATGCTGCGTCCACATCTGTTTTGCAAACCGATTGCCAAACGCCCTCATGATCGGGACGCCCTTTTGAAAATTGCGCTTGAAGCCCATCCCAAAGTAATGTTCGGATCGGATTCGGCACCCCATCCCAAACATAAAAAAGAGTCGTGCGGATGCGGAGCAGGGGTGTTTACGGCACCGATTGCGCTGCAGCTGTTGTGCGAGATTTTTGAGGCACATAATGCTCTTGATAATCTTCAAGCATTTGTCAGTGACAATGCGCAAGCGATTTACGGCATTTGCCCTGAGTACAAAGAGGTGGTTCTCGTAGAGCGTGACTGTGTCGTACCGGAAATGTACGGTGATGTCGTACCCATGAGAGCGGGGGAAACTCTAAAATGGTCCATTGAGCGTGTCGACTAATATTCTGCTCTTAGAAGATGATCTTCTTTTCGGTGAATCGATTCAAGATTTCCTTGAAGAAGAGGGGTATGTGGTGACGTTATGCCGAAACGGGCATGAAGCGCTTGAAGTGACTTATGCTGCGAAATTTGATCTCTATCTTCTCGATATCAACGTTCCTCTGATGAACGGTCTCTCGTTGCTGGGCTTATTGCGCAAAGCGGAGGATCAAACACCGGCACTCTTCCTCACCTCTCATTCTGATATGGAGACACTGACGCAAGCCTATGAGAATGGGGCCGACGATTATCTAAAAAAGCCGTTTGACATTCAAGAACTGACGGTGCGTATCCGTGCCCTT
>JAUXSZ010000127.1 GCA_030679635.1 Sulfuricurvum sp.
AAGGGTTTTCTCCTGACCGTAGACATAGAGCTGATCTTCCTCACGCGCTTCGCCCAGTGCATCTAGTTCGGCTCGGTGCTGTTCGACGAAGTGCTGAGACTGCACAAACATACCTCCCGAACCACATGCAGGATCGTAGACGGTGCCGTTGTAAGGTTCTATCATCTCTACCATCAGCTTAACAACAGATGTCGGTGTAAAAAATGCTCCGCCTCCTTGCCCCTCTGCGAGTGCAAATCTACCTAAGAAAAATTCATAGATTTTTCCCAGCATATCCCCACTAGCATCACGTGGAATGTTGGAAAAGTTTTTAAGAAGCTGTGCAGGAATAGTCTTATCAGTACGAGTCAGCGGGGCATACTCATCTTTAGGAAGAACCCCTTCAAGTTCTGGTTTGTACTTTTCAATATCCTGCATTGCTTCTTTGATCTTTTTGGCAACATCTTCTTGCTCCGAGAGATGAAGCAGATAATCGTATCTGGCATGATCAGGCAGGTAAAAACCACATTTCTCTATAGCTATTTCAGAAATAGGTTTCTCTCTCCGAGTTCCGAGAAGTTTTTTGAACTCTTCATTAATCGCTTTTTCAGCACGACGGTAGTTGTTATCAGCAAATTTTAAAAAGATGAGTCCCAAAACCGGAGTGGCATATTCAGTTGATTTAAGATCAGTATTAGCCCGAAGGTTGTCTGCAGCTGCCCAAAGATCGTTTTCTAGTTGTTTGATAGCTTCTGTGGTCAAAAAATGCCTTTAATTTACTCATTTGAAGTCTTTTAATACTATTATGATGTTTTCTAGTATCCTACCATTAAACAGATGAAAACTAAAAGAACTATATATGAGTTTATGAGGAAAAATAGGTTGCAAATAATCTAATTTGTGTTTTTTTAAAGAGGCTATGAAGTGCCTATATTGCGATATCTAGTGGGGTTTTATATAAAGAGGTGGTACCAGTGGCCGGACTCGAACCGGCATGCATCGCTGCACCGGATTTTGAATCCGGCGTGTCTACCATTTCACCACACTGGCATGCTATGAAGAGGCGAAATTATAGGTACTGTTTGCTTAAACCATCGTAAAAGTGAATATATTTAATTATTTCTAGCAAAATGTCGATAATAGAAATGGAACTTTATTTGCTTTAGTTTTATTAACTTACACAAAAGGATTTGACGTGAGAGTTACATCAGCTTCATATTATAATAATTTTTATAGTGAAAATAATAAACTAACCAGTCAATTATTTAATGTTAACAAACAAATCTCTTCAACTCATAAAATTCAATACGCACACGAAGATCCTGGCACTTTTATTGATACCCTTCGTCTGGATGATGAAGTAGTAACACTTCAACAAACAAAGAGCAGTGCACAAAATGCGTATAAACTTAGCACCCAAACGGATATTACTATTGGTGAATTTGTTACAACACTTGAAAGCATAAAAGTTAACTTACTTGATGCTGCCAACGATACAAATTCCGAGGCGAGCTTACAAGCCATTGCAAAAGAGCTGCGCGGATTACAAAATCATCTCAAAACCTTAGCAAATACCTCCGTTGCTGGTCAATACCTTTTTTCAGGAACGGCTACAGCAGTAAAAACAATTGATGCAAATGGTAATTATCAAGGGAATGATAAAGATATGCTATCATTTTTAGGATCAGGAATTAAACAAAAATATAATATTAGTGGAACTCAACTATTTTTTGATGAAGAAAGTCAAACAAACCGTACAATTACGACAAATGTTCCACTTGTTAATCTCACTAATACTACCAGTGTAACTTATATTACATCATCCAATACTATTGCAGACTTGATGGGGAATACTAGCGCTGGAAGTGTTGCTATCTCACATTTTTATCTTGAGGGAACTAAAACAGACGGGACTGCATTCAAAAAACAAATTAGTTTTAGCGGAACAGATACAGTAGATAATTTATTAACTGCCATTAAAAACGAATATGGTGCAAATCAAGTGGATGTGTCAATTAATCCTCATGGACAAATTCAAATCATTGATAACCAAAAAGGGTCCAGCAAGCTTGATTTTCATATGGTTGGTGCAATTGATTTTAATCCTGCTGTTGGTGATGCGGCAAACGTATCCGATGCAATGTATGGAGCAACCGTTGGAATTATTGACAATCTTCAGATATCAGGCACCACCGATTTTACCATTGCATCCAATACCGTCACCCCAGGACTTTATGTCAAAGAATTTACTAGAAGTGGATTATCCTCTTCCCCTGCCATCCCTGCCAATACGATTGAGGGAATTAATTACGATCGTACCAATTTTACACAAATAGGGGCTAATCTCGTTTCGAATGTTTCCCAAATCCTTACCTCCGATAATTCATTCGCTATTCCATCCACAAAATTGTTGGAGGTTGCCAGTAAAGCCACTCTCAACGGAGAAAAATTGATGGTTGCTGGAAAAAATACCGCAGGAACACCATTTACGATGCAGATCGATTTAAATACTGCAGGTTCGACTTTTTCTTTGAATGCTGGAGTTACCAATTACACCATATTTGATACCAATACGCCGCGTGGTGCAGTTAATGCAGATCAAATGAGCTATCAACAGTTGATGGATGTCGTTAATATGGCTCTTACAAACTCTGTTCCGGCAACTGTTGCAACGGCAGCAGACTATGATTCGGCTATCTCTTCAGCCAATACATTAGGGGCTATCACCCTTGATCATACCGGTAAAATACAATTTAAAGACAAAATCACGGCAACAACTAAAGCGCAGGTAGCGCTCTATGACAATGCATCCTCTAATTTTACTGGCGCTAATGTAGGTATTTCAGGTTCAATTCTCAATTTTAATACCAATAATGCACTTACACTACGTGATCCAAAAACAAATTTTTTCACCCAAATCGAGGAGATGATTAAATCTGTAGAAGAAGGTAAGAAATATCCTGATGGTTTAAATTCTACAGATCCAAGAAATATTGGAATTCAAAATTCTATACAGATGGTAGACGATTTGAGCAATCATGTCAGTCGCCTACAAGCTGAAGCAGGTTCCTATTCTCAGGTTCTTGATTCAACCGTAAACCGTTCAGATTTATTGATAATCAGTACACAAATATTACTTTCCGATGTTATAGATGTTGATATTGCCGAAGCGACATTACGAATGCAGCAACTCAGCCTCAATTATCAAGCCATGTTATCTAGTATTTCAAAAGTCTCCCAGCTTTCTCTCGTAAATTATTTATAGCATCCTGCAATAAAAGGGTCTCTTCTCCTCTTTTTTGCTATAATCAACTCTATTTTAATTCTTTCAAGGATTCCCCATTTTACGTGATGTACTTTTTATTGGCAGTTTTGGAATACTCTTTTATTTAGGTCTTGCCACCATTATTAGCGATGCAAATATTATTGGAGCTTTTGGCGCAGGTTTTGCAAATGGCAATTTACACCTCTTTGGGTATGTTGCCTATACCTATCTTTTACTCTTAATGGTTCCTCTATTTTATTTCTACAAAGGGCATAGCGACACAAAGCGTCAACTGGAAATTGGGGGAGTGTTCGCTCTTCTCTTTTTTTCACTCATATTTTTTCAAGCAATGGTTGTTGAGGGGGAATACCGAGGAGCATTTGGAGCGGCAATAACCGATTTCATCAGCATCTATATTGGAAGTTTCGGGTTGTGGATCATTTGGCTGATGCTTATTACCGTTTCTATGATCATCGTCTTGGAGCAAACGCTCTCTGAACTGGCTTACCCCTTTAAAGAGTTTATGGATAAGCCATTATCAACATCGAAAGCTACTAAAAATAATTTATACCCGCCCCTATCTCTGAATCACCATGACACAGACAATAAAGAGGATGGTATAGGCACGACTACAGATCCGCTACCATCATATACAGCACCTCTTAATTCTACACCTCTACATACTCCCCAGCCAATAATATTCGCACAACACCATAATGTCGCCGTAGAGAATTTCCCCTACGTTGCAGAAGAAAAAATTTCATTAGAGCAAAATGAACCGGAAGTACCGACCATTCCAAAAGAGTCAACCATTCTTTCAATGGCAAAAAAAGTCAAAGAGAGCAAGCAACAGACACTGGTTGTCGAAGAGTTGGAAGAAAATAAAATACTCTTAGATCAAATTGATCGTGGTGTCAGCGAAAAACCCAAAAATTTCAAACTTCCCCCCACCGAATTTTTGCAATATCCTCCAAAGAAACAAAACAACGTCAATGAAGCGGAGCTGGATGATAAGATTCGTGATTTGATTGAAAAACTCTCTCATTTCAATATTGAAGGGGACGTTGTCCGCACATATGCGGGCCCTGTTGTATCTACGTTCGAATTCAAACCTGCGGCAAACATCAAAGTCTCAAAAATTTTAGGGTTACAGGATGATTTGGCAATGGCCCTCAAAGCCCAAACCATTCGTATCCAAGCACCGATCCCAGGCAAAGACGTAGTAGGAATCGAGATTCCTAATAAAACGGTTGAAACAATCTACCTCCGAGATATTTTTGAAAGCAAATTATTTCAAGAAGCAGCTTCCCCTTTAACCCTTGTTCTTGGTAAGGACATCGTTGGAAATCCTTTTATCACCGATCTTAAAAAACTTCCTCATTTGCTGATTGCGGGGACAACGGGGAGCGGTAAAAGTGTTGGGATCAATGCCATGATTTTGAGTTTGCTCTATAAAAACTCTCCCGATCAGTTACGATTGCTGATGATAGATCCAAAAATGCTTGAATTTTCCGTTTACAATGACATTCCTCACCTACTCACCCCCGTCATTACGAAGCCTAAAGAGGCAATCTCAGCCCTCAACAATATGGTTTCCGAAATGGAGCGTCGCTATCAGCTAATGAGCGAAACGCGTACGAAAAATATCGAAAATTTCAATGAAAAAGCAAAAAAAGAGGGGCAAACACCCCTCCCCTACATTGTTGTCATTATTGATGAATTAGCAGACTTGATGATGACCAGCGGAAAAGATGTCGAATATTCTATTGCGCGTCTCGCCCAAATGGCTCGCGCCAGCGGTATTCATCTCATTGTGGCGACACAGCGCCCAAGCGTTGATGTTGTTACGGGACTTATCAAAGCAAATCTTCCATCACGTATTAGTTATAAAGTAGGTCAAAAAATTGATAGTAAGATCATCCTTGACGGCCAAGGGGCGGAGTCATTGCTTGGTCGCGGTGATATGCTATTCACCCCTCCTGGGATGAGCGGTTTAGTCCGCTTGCATGCACCATGGAGTACCGAAGAGGAAATCGAAAAGATTGTTGATTTCCTAAAAGCACAGCGCTCTCCTGAATACGATCACCGTTTTTTACGGGATAAAGAAGAATCTGCTAGAAACGGTACCGATCGTGGGGAGAATGAACCTATCGATGAACTGTACGATGAGGCAAAGAATATTATTTTAACCGAACAAAAAACATCGATCAGTTACCTTCAACGAAGACTTCAAATCGGCTACAATCGTTCTGCCCGTCTGATCGAACAACTGGAGCAAAATGGGATTCTCTCGTCTCCTAACACAAAAGGGAATCGTGACATTATTGTCAATTGATGCAATATGTTACAATAATACTCACAATAAGTTCATATGGATCAAAATTGTGTTTATTATTGTAACACTATCCAAAAAGTCTCCCACTCCTCTGATATAATCGTGCAAAATTTTGAGCGCAGGAGTCACCATGGCTTTTATGGACGAATACAAAGCACACATTGCCGAGCGAGCGGCACAGGGTATCCCACCGTTTCCTCTTACAAAAGAGCAAGTTACCGATCTGGTAGAATTACTTAAAGCACAATCGAGTAAAAACTCCGAGCTCGTCGATATGCTCGCAGAGCGTGTTAATCCAGGTGTCGATGATGCTGCTCATGTAAAAGCGGCTTTTTTACATCAAATTGTACAAGGTCATGAAAAAGCATTTTTGGCAGATTCTAATGACATCAACAGCGATGATCATAAAAAAGCTGCCCTTAAAATTCTTGGAAAAATGGTCGGCGGTTACAATGTCAAGCCCCTCATTGATGCCCTTAGTATTGATACATTGGCAGCAGACGCCGCCCATGAACTCAAACATACTCTCCTCGTCTATGATGCGTTTAACGATATCGTTGAGTTAGCAAAAACCAACAGCTATGCAAAAGAAGTATTGGTCAGTTGGGGCAATGCCGAGTGGTTTACTTCCAAGCCTCTTTTAGCAGAAAAATTCAGCGTTGTTGTCTTCAAATTCCCGGGTGAAACCAATACCGATGACCTCTCTCCTGCCAGTGCCGCATTTACGCGCTCCGATATTCCGCTTCATGCGACTACCATGCTTCAAGCCAAAATGCCAGAAGGTCTGGCAACCATTGCCAAGCTCAAAGAAAAAGGGCTTCAAATTGCGTATGTCGGTGACGTCGTAGGTACCGGGTCTAGCCGTAAATCTGCAGCAAACTCCGTGCAATGGTACATGGGTGACGATATTCCTGGTATCCCAAACAAACGGACAGGCGGGGTTGTTATCGGTAGTATTATTGCTCCAATTTTCTTTGCAACGTGTGAAGATTCAGGCGCACTGCCAATCGAAGCGGACGTAAGCCAAATGGAAACGGGCGATGTATTGGATATTGACATCAAAGCTGGAACCATTAAAAAAGAGGGCTCGGTTATCGCTACCTTTAACCTTCGCCCAAATACTATCGAAGACGAAGTACGTGCAGGGGGGCGCATTCCGATTATTATCGGTCGCGGTTTGACCAACAAAGCACGGATTTCTCTTGGACTGCCAGCTGAAAATATCTTTGCTAAACCTATGCAGCCCGCAGATACCGGCAAAGGGTATACTCTTGCTCAAAAAATGGTTGGAAAAGCCTGTGGTCTCGATGGTGTACGTCCGGGAATGTATGTTGAACCGCATACGTCAACGGTAGGGAGCCAAGATACCACGGGACCGATGACACGTGACGAAATCAAAGAGCTTTCAGCCCTTGGTTTCTCTGCAGACTTTGTATTGCAGTCTTTCTGTCATACAGCAGCCTATCCAAAACCATCAGACGTAAAATTACACGCGACCTTACCGGCGTTTATCAGTACACGCAGCGGTGTTGCCCTTCGTCCGGGTGACGGCGTTATCCACAGCTGGCTTAACCGCATGGTTCTTCCCGATACTGTCGGAACAGGGGGAGACAGCCATACCCGTTTCCCTATCGGTATCAGTTTTCCAGCCGGTTCAGGACTTGTCGCATTTGCCGGCGTTACGGGTTCAATGCCTCTTGAAATGCCGGAATCGGTTCTTGTACGATTCAAAGGCGACATGCAGCCAGGTATCACCCTTCGTGACCTGGTCAATGCAATCCCTTACTATGCTATCAAAGAGGGTCTTTTGACCGTTGAGAAGAAAGGGAAGAAAAATATCTTTAACGGACGTGTTCTTGAAATCGAAGGGTTGCCGAACATGAAAGTGGAACAAGCTTTTGAGCTTACTGATGCATCGGCTGAGCGTTCTGCTGCAGCGTGTACCGTTCGTCTTAACAAAGAGCCTGTTATCGAGTACCTAAAATCAAACGTCGCATTGATCGAAGCGATGATCGCGGATGGATATGAAGATGCTCGTACACTTCAGCGCCGTGCGGACAAAATGAAAGAGTGGTTGGCTGCACCTACATTGATGGAACCGGATGCCGATGCAGAATATGCGGCCATCATTGAAATCGATTTGAATGAAATAAAAGAACCGATTTTGGCATGTCCTAATGACCCGGATAACGTCAAGCTTCTTAGCGACGTTGCGGGTGAAAAAATCGACGAAGTATTCTTAGGAAGCTGTATGACCAATATTGGTCACTACCGTGCAGCGGGTGAAGTCATGCGCGGCGAAGGTAAAATTGCCGTTGAAAAATTCTGGATCGTACCACCGACTCGTATGGATGAGCAACAACTCATCAACGAAGGGTATTATGACGTTTACAAAGAGATCCAAGCGCAAACGGAAGTTCCAGGATGCTCGCTGTGTATGGGGAACCAAGCAAGTTCACGCGAAGGTTCAACGGTATTCTCTACCTCTACTCGTAATTTTGACAACCGTCTTGGTAAAGGGACACAAGTCTATCTTGGAAGCGCTGAACTCGCAGCGGTGTGTTCTAAACTTGGACGTATTCCAACCGTAGAAGAGTATATGAGCATTGTTCCCTCAAAACTAGCCGGTAAAGCAGATAAAGTCTATAAATATCTGAACTTTAATGAGATTTCTAATTATAAACTTCAAGCGCGAGATGTTGCCCAAGACAAATACGGCGTTACGATTAAAGCCGTATAATTCTCCTCTCTTTTCACACCCTATCTCAGGGTGTGCTATAATTACACATCTACTTACTAAAGCAATACAATGTCCTCTTTTAAATCCCTATCTCTACATATGCCATTACAAATAGCGCTAGAGCGGTTAACTTTTACGAACATGACCCCTATTCAAGCTGAATCGTTGCCCCTCATCCTAAATGGAAAAGACATCATCGCACAAGCGTCAACAGGAAGCGGAAAAACGTTAGCCTTTGCTTTGGGAATTTTACAGAAAGTCAATCCAAGATTTTTCGCCGCACAATCTTTAGTGTTATGTCCTACGCGTGAACTTGCTGAACAAGTCGCAAATGTCATCCGTTCGTGTGCTTCTGAAATTGGTAATATCAAACTTCTCACCCTCTGTGGCGGCGTTCCAATGAAAGCCCAGCGACATTCGCTCACTCATGGAGCGCATATTATTGTCGGTACCCCTGGGCGTGTTCTCAAGCTTTTAAGCATGGATGATCTTGATCTAAAATCGTGTACAATAGCCGTATTAGACGAAGCAGACCAGATGGTAGATATGGGATTTATCGACGACATTGAAGCTATTTTCGCCTATTTGCCCTCACCAAAACAAGCGTTATTGTTTTCAGCTACCTATCCCGATTCTATTCGAGAACTCTCCTCAAAACTGACACAAGATGCTACTTTTATAAAAGCTCAAAGTACTGAAGCTACTAAACCTTCTATTACTGAAATTGCGTACAGAGTTACCAATAAGGCAACCGCTTTAAATACCTTAGTACACCATCATGATATTACCAATGCTATTATTTTTTGTAACACCAAAGTTGCTGCATCTGAACTGTGTGAAACCCTTAAATATTCTGGTATCCATGCTTTGGCTTTACATGGAGATATGGAACAATTTGATCGGAATGAAACGATTATCCAATTTAGAAACGGCAGTGCCCCATTTCTTGTAGCAACCGACGTTGCAGGTCGGGGTATCGATATTCAAGGGCTTGATGCTATCATTAACTACGATGTCCCACAACAGCTCGATCGCTATATTCATCGAATCGGACGCACAGGACGTGCGGGGATGAATGGTCTGGCCATTACGCTCGTAAATCCTCATCAAACGGAAGCATTTTATGGACTTGATCGTGGTGTTGAACTGACCGAACTACCGGCACTAAGAGAACATCATGATGTCACTACGAAAATGAGATCTATCTGCATTGATGCAGGGAAAAAAGAGAAGCTTCGGGCAGGTGATATTGTAGGAGCCTTGATCCATGAATGCAATCTCACCAAAGATGAAATCGGGAAAATTGATCAGCTTGATCACTTAAGCTATGTTGCCCTTCCAAGAGAGCTTTGTGAAAAAAGTTACAACACATTAAGTAAATCGAATATCAAAGGGAAACGGTACCGGATGTGGCTGTTAGGCTAATTCAGTCTTTTTCGAAAAATAGCCTTCCAATATCTGTTTTCCATGCTCTACGCCGGGTTGGTCATACGTGTTGATTTCCAACAGGCTGCCGGCCAGTGATGTCAAGAGCTCATAATAAAGGATCATTTCTCCGACCGATGCTTCATCTATTCGCTCCCACGTAATCTCATCGACACTTACTCCGCTTTCCAGAACGCTTTGCATCGTCGCACGACACTGAGCATTGATCAATGCATTGAACGATTCTCCGTTCACAAAATCACTTTTTTCAAGAAACGGCAAGGTAATCTCAGGGATCATGAGTTCATCTTCGGAGTGCTCAATGTTCATAAAGGTGACCGTTTTATTGAGCGGCCCCTCAATAATAAGCTGTAAAAAGGAGTGCTGATCCACCGAGCCAATCAATGAAATAGGGGTCAAACCGACACGCTCTCCCCTACGATTCCGTTTCCCAAGAGATTCCCCCCAAAGCTGAACGACCCATTTTCCAAACTCTTCAAACATGTCTGAATAGGAAAATAAAACATTGATCGGATAACGCTCGGCATGACTCACATAATAAGTTGCTTTTTGAAGAAGATGTTCTTCTTTTCGTTGCCAAAAATTCTCTAAAAAGGATTTTGCCCCACCAAGCACTTTAACAACATCAAAACCTGCAAGAGTCAACGGGACAACCCCTACGGCGCTCAAAATAGAAAATCTCCCCCCGACATTTGAGGGGACAACAAACCGTTTTAGCCCATAATGGTCTGCAAACTTGGATAAGGATGATCCCTCATCGCTCACAATAAGGATTTGCTTTGAATCTTCAAGGGTTATTTCAAATGTGCTTATCAAACGCTTGAAAATCGATATCGTCTCTACCGTCCCGCCTGATTTTGAAATAATGATAAAAAGTGTCTTCTCTATATGGATATTGGCAATCTCTTTGGAAATAGTAATTGGATCAGAATTTTCAAAATAGATGATTTTTTTAGCATGAAGTGTTTTGGGACGAAGCAGTCTATCAATGGCTTTGATCCCAAGCGAAGAACCGCCAATCCCGACAATAGCAATCGTCTCATACTCTTCAACGCTCTTGGCAAAAATTTTAACCTCTTCACAAAGAGCCAAAGACGTTGTTGGAAGATCGTAGTATCCGGCAAAATGGCTCTCATGCTCATATTTGACCAATTCATATGCTTTTTCAAGGGTAAATGGATCTAAGATTTTCGTATCAAAATACCCTTGATAACGTGGCATTAATGATTCCCGATTAGAACCGTCATATCAACTAACCGACTGCTATAACCCCACTCATTATCATACCAAGCCAACACTTTTACCGTATTACCATTGACAACGCTCGTCATATCCGGAACATACGTCGCGCTGTAGGTCGATCCGATAAAATCGCATGAAACTCTTTTATCATTATCCACTTCAATCAGCCCCTTGAATGCCCCTTGTGATGCTGCATTAAAAGCGGCATGGATCTCTTCTTTGGTGACACTGCGTGAAAGGTTCACCGTTAAGTCGACAACCGAAACATCCGGGGTAGGAACACGCATCGCATATCCGTTGAGTTTGCCTGACAATTGAGGCATGACTTTTGCAATCGCTTTTGCAGCACCTGTAGAGGTAGGGATCATATTCAAAGCAGCAGCGCGTGCACGACGTGGATCTTTTGCATGTTTGCCGTCTAAAATATTTTGATCATTTGTATAGGAGTGGATCGTGGTCATCAAGCCACACTCAATACCAAATGCATCATCCAATACTTTACAAATAGGTCCAAGACAGTTTGTCGTACAACTGGCATTAGAAACAATGGCTTCTCCTTGGTAGCCATCAGAGTTCACTCCATAAACATACGTAGCCGTTTCGTCTTTCGCAGGTGATGACATAATGACTTTTTTGACACCGTTTTTCAGATGCTTACGGGCACTGGCTTCATCTAAAAATACACCGGTACATTCAATGACAACTTCAGCACCTGTACTTCCAAAATCAACATTATCAATATCACGCTCACGGAACATGCGGACATTTTTTCCACCGATCGCAATCGTATTTTCATCAACCACTTTGGCATCAATACCGCTATGGACGCTGTCAAATTTCAATAAATATTGCAACATGTCAGGTTTAGCCGTTGTATTAAGAGCTACCAACTCAATATCCGTACGCTGTGCAATGATTTTAGCTACGATAATTCCGATTCTACCTGTCCCGTTAATTGCAACTTTCAGTGCCATAAAACTTCCTCATCTATTCTCAAAGATATAAATATAATAAAATGATTTTAACTAAAAAAGTCTGAAAGGGTCATAAGAAAAGAAGAATGAAAGAGCCCCGAATAAAGGGGCGAGTGATGATTAATAGCTGTATGTAACCGTTACAGGAATTTGTTTGAGAGGCTCTTCGCTATCAATACGAATTTCCTGCCCCTTAAATTTAGCAACGTTCGTATATCCGGTAAGGACCTTACGTGATATTGTAGAATACACCGTTT
>JAUXSZ010000144.1 GCA_030679635.1 Sulfuricurvum sp.
AGCGTTCTCCATACTCGCCAAAAAATTGATCGAAAAGAGATTCTCTCCTCGGCCAATTCGACTCTGAAATTAATCACCTTTACCGCCTTCAGAGGCAAACCGCTCATTACCCTGCCGCAGCAAGCCCATCGATTTCGTCTCTCCTTGAGAGAAAATAGCCCCATCCTTGATCAAAATCTAGAGCCTCTCCCTCTTGTCCTGAGAGGATCAAAAGTGAGTGTGCAGGTACAAAATGAATCGGTAATCGTTGAGTTTATCGGTACTGCCACGCAAGAAGGGGCACTCTATGATATTATTACGATTGAAAAAAGCGACAAAAGAAGGGCTAAAGCCAAAGTGATCGGAGAAAATCGGGTGGAACTCCAATGAAAATTGTCGTCGGAATCAGCGGAGCCAGCGGTGCCAGTTTGGGTCTAAAATTGGTACGCTCTCTTCCTGAGGGGATACAAAAACATTTAATTGTCTCTGAACACGCTCAAATTGTCCTGGATAAAGAAGAAAACGTCACGTTGCACAACAACGATGAGATATGGGCTTCTGTAGCATCCGGTTCATATGGCGCGGATGCGATGATCATTGTCCCCTGCAGTATGAATACGTTGGCCAAAATCGCGTGCGGTATTGCGGACAACCTCATAACCCGTGCCGCAAGCGTGATGATCAAAGAGCGACGCACCCTCATTTTGGCACCGAGAGAAATCCCTTTTTCACCCATTGCCCTTGAAAACATGCACAAACTCTCTACGCTCGGGGTTATTATCGCTCCTCCCGTTCTCGCCTATTATTCAGGCCAAGAGAGTTTGGATGAGATGGAAAATTTTATGATCGGAAAGTGGTGTGACCTGATGGGCATTGACAACAACCTTTACAAGCGGTGGAGTGATCATGCATAGCATTGCCCTCTATCCCGGGACTTTTGACCCCATTACCAATGGTCATTTTGACATCATAGAACGTGCCCGTAAACTTTTTGATGAAGTTATCATTGCCGTCGCCGTTTCGTCGGACAAGCGGCCGATGTTTACCCTAGATGAGCGGGTACAGATGGTTGAACTTGCGGTCAAAGAGTTTGATCGTGTACGCGTTGTCGGATTTGACAATCTTACGGTTGAGCTTGCTAAATCGTTAAATTCAACCGTCCTCATACGGGGGTTACGCGCTGTGAGCGATTTCGAGTTTGAGCTTCAGCTGGGGTATTTGAACAACTCTTTGGATCCTAAAATCGAAACGGTCTACTTGATGCCCAAGCTCAAACATGCCTTTATCAGCTCTTCCATTGTCCGTAATCTTCTGAAATTCAACGGTAGAACCGAGCACCTATTGCCGGCTTCCGTTCAAAATGTTATCTGGAGTATGAACGCATGTACATTGCCATAGAGGGGATCGATACCGCAGGAAAAAGCACTCAGATACATGCATTGCGCACCTTATTTCCCAATGCCGTGTTTACCAAAGAACCGGGAGGAACGGATGTCGGGCAGTCGATCCGTTCGATGGTTCTCAACGGAGCCCTGGATAGTAAACTCGCTGAAATGTTTATGTTTTTAGCCGACCGGGCAGAGCATACTGAAAAAGTTATCATTCCAAACCTCAGTTCCCTGATTATTTCAGATCGTTCATGCGTATCAGGGGTGGCTTACGCAACGGTTCAAAATGTATGCGATTTGAATACCCTTGTACAGCTTAATCGCTTAGCCACAAACAACCACCTTCCGCAGCATGTTTTTATTCTGCAGTTGACGAGGAAAGACCTCACTTATCGATTGTCCCAAAAAGAACACGATGCTATCGAATCCAGAGGAGTTGATTATCTCCTCTCGATACAAGATGCGTTGATCGCATCTGCACATGCATTGGGAATGCAAACCCATGTAATCACTGCGTCACAATCGATTGATATTATTACACTCGAGATTTCGAATCTCATCAAAGGAGCCTTATGATCCAATCTTTGCGCGGGATGAACGATATCCTCTCCCCTGAGTATGAGCGCTTTGACTATTTTATAGAGACAGCGACTGCTATTGCTAAACGGTATGGATTTCATTACGTTGAAACCCCATTGCTCGAAGAGACGGCATTGTTCAAACGCTCCGTCGGCGAGAGCAGTGATATTGTCGGCAAAGAGATGTACCAGTTCACCGACAAAGGGGGTAATGATGTCTGTTTGCGCCCCGAGGGGACTGCCGGTGTTGTTCGTGCCTTTATACAACAAAAACTCGACAAAAGGGGGGGCATTCACCGTTTCTATTATCACGGTGCCATGTTTCGTTATGAGCGTCCGCAAAAAGGGCGGCTGAGAGAGTTCACCAGTTCGGTGTTGAGAGTTTCGGCGTTGATTCTGTTTATGAAGACGCTTTGATGATTATGATGGTTGCCGATATTTTAAAAGCACTTGGGATTGGCTACCGCCTCCAGTTAAATTCATTGGGGGATCAGAACTGTATGCCCTCATATCGTGAAAACTTAGTTGCCTTTATCGACACCTGCGGTGACAATATTTGCGATGACTGTCAGCGACGCAAATCAACCAATCCGATCCGCGTTTTGGATTGTAAAAATGAAAAATGCCAACACCTCTATGTAAAGGCACCAAAACTTATCAATCAGCTGTGCGTTGGGTGCCAGAGCGATTTCAACACACTCAAATCCATTCTTGACGATCATGCTATTAGTTATGAAATCGACACGAATCTGGTACGAGGATTGGATTATTATTCCAAAACGGCTTTTGAATTTGTCAGTGACAACATCGGTTCACAAAGCGCCATTGCCGGCGGAGGCCGCTACGACCGTCTTATCGAATTTTTGGACGGAAAACCGACCCCTGCTGTGGGTTTTGCGATTGGAATCGAGCGTCTTTTGGAACTTATCGTCATGCCGCAACCCGTACGTAACGGCTACTACTTGGGTGCTATGGACATCGAATCGCTGCCGATCATCCTCAAAACCGCCGAAAAATATCGTCAAACCGATACTGCTGTCGTCGAATATGAGGCAAAAACCCTTAAAAACCATCTCAAAGGTGCCGATCGTATCCATGCGCGATACTGCGTCGTTATCGGCGAAAACGAACGAATGAGTAATTCCATCTGGATTAAAGACTTAGTTGAACAAAAAGAGACTACCCTCTCTCTCAACGCAATCATAAAAGGACAGTAATGAAAAACTACGGTATCGATATCTGGGGTGAAAATAATTTTATGATTGACCAAGGTAAAGTAAAAGTCAATTATAAAAGTTCACCATCACTCATAGAAATTACACAACGAATACGAAAGACCAATCTACGCGGGCCGCTGATACTGCGTTTCCCCCATCTTATTGGAAAACAGATTGATCTTTTATACTCCAATTTTCAACGTGCAATTTTCGAAAATGACTACACCGGAAAATTTCGTGCCGTATTCCCCCTCAAGGTCAACCAATTCCCTGAAGCCGTTGACGCCATCGTCGAGCTCGGTGAAAAATACGGTTACGGGCTAGAAGCAGGTTCAAAAGCGGAGCTGGCCATTGCTATGGCGAAGACTCCGTTGGGCTCACCCATCACCGTTAACGGATTTAAAGACGAAGAGATGGTCACGCTTGGCTTTATGGCGGCACAAATGGGACATGATATCACCATAACCATCGAAGGGCTAGGGGAACTCGAATGGATTATCGATGTTGCACAATCGTGCGCTTTGAAAGTCCCTAATATCGGTTTTCGTGTCCGTTTACAAAGTGAGGGGAGCGGTATCTGGGCCAAAAGCAGCGGTTTGAGTGCAAAATTCGGTCTCACCTCTACCGAACTCATCGAAGCCATCGGAATGCTTCAAGAAAACAAAATGTTAGAGCATTTCACCATGATCCATTTTCACGTTGGATCACAGATGCAAGACATTTCTACGTTAAAACGGGTCTTGCGCGAATCCGGAAACATTTACGCTGAACTCAAAAAAATGGGTGCCGATAACCTTCATGCCATCAATATTGGAGGAGGCTTAGCGGTTGAATATTCTCAACACACGGCAACACGCCTACGAAACTATACCCTAGAAGAATTTTCAAACAGCGTTGTGTTTTTGCTACGCGAAATCATGAATGCCAAGGGGGTTGAGCATCCTGATATTTATACCGAATCGGGACGTTTTATTGTCGCATCCCACTCGGTACTCATTGCCCCCGTATTGGAGCTTTTTTCACATGATTATCAAGCAAAATCATTAAAACTGAAAGAGCACAATCCTCCCCTGATCGAAGAGCTGCGAGAGCTTAATGCCCTCCTCGCCCCGCGCACATGTATCGAATACATGCACGATGCGCTCGATCATATGGAATCGCTGCTGACCCTCTTTAATCTGGGGCACATTGATCTCCAAGACCGCTCCAATGCCGAAATTTTGGTTCATCAAATCATTAAAAAATCGCTCTATCTCTCTCAGGACAATCCTATGCCTGAAATCGAGCGATTACAGGTCAAAATGCAAGAGCGCTATTTGATTAATACTTCCATATTTCAAAGCATTCCTGACTACTGGGGACTGCAACAACAATTTCCGATCATGCCGCTCGATCGACTCGATATCCCGGCGATTCGTGCCGCGAGTCTTTGGGACATCACGTGCGATAGCGATGGAGAGATACGATTCAAACCCGAAACTCCTCTTTATCTTCATGATATCGATTTGGACGAAGAAGAATATTTTCTTGCTTTTTTCAATGTAGGAGCCTATCAGGAAACGCTGGGAATGAATCATAATCTTTTCACCCATCCTAGTGAATGTACGATTCTCATCAGCGATACGGGCTATGAAATCGAAAACTTTACGGAATCGGATAATATTCTGAATATTTTGGAAGACATTGGGTATGACGGATCCAAACTTCTAACCAACCTTAAAAATAAATTGGCCACCAGCGAATTTATTACAGAAGAAGAAAAAACGGATACACTTCAGAAGCTAGAAATGTACCTCTACCAGAATGGGTATTTAAGAACAACACGGTAAGGAGATATCTTTGGGACTGTTGAATGAAATCGCTGAAGATTTTTCAAATGTATATAAGAATGATCCTGCAATAAGCTCTCGTAT
>JAUXSZ010000148.1 GCA_030679635.1 Sulfuricurvum sp.
AAGGGAAAGATGCCGTTATCGTCGGGGCATCCAATATCGTGGGCAAACCGATGGCGGCATTATTATTAAATGCACACGCAACCGTTACCATTACCCATATCCATACCAAAGATCTTAAAGCCCATACCCTTCAAGCAGACATTCTCCTCGTTGGGGCCGGTGTCATCAATTTGATCAAAGAGGACATGGTAAAAGAGGGGTGTATTGTCATTGATATCGGAATCAACCGAGCCAGCGACGGGCGCCTCGTTGGAGATGTTGATTACGATGCTGTTGCCCCTAAGACTTCCTACATCACTCCCGTACCGGGCGGCGTAGGGCCAATGACCATCGCGATGCTGTTAAGCAATACACTAAAAGCGGCACAAAACCATGCAAAAGAGCACCAATCATGAAAAAAAAGATTTTTAATGGCCTAGGCCACGCGTACCGTTTCTCCAATAGCTGGACGGGAACCGTCATCATTGTTTTATTTGTTATCTTTTTTATTGCGCAGGCCTTCCGTATCCCTAGCGGTTCGATGAAAGATTCTCTCTTGATCGGAGATCATCTGTTTGCGAAAAAATTTGCCTATGGTATCTCAACACCCCATCTTCCGTTTCTTGAGATCCCTCTGATACCGGGAACCGATGGGCATATTATCGACGGAGATAAACCTGAGCGCGGCGATATCGTCATTTTTCGCTATCCCAATGACACCAAACTGCACTATGTCAAGCGATGCGTCGCCCTTCCTGGGGATGAACTCTTTGTTATGGACAAAATTCTTTTTCTCCATCCAAGAGAAGGGAATGAGTACGTACGCAAAGCCTTTAGCAATTATGAATTGGTAGATGTTCAAGGCAAACTTTGGGTCAAAGATCCCTATACGCAAGAGCATCCTGGAATTCACCATGATGAACGTATCATCGACAACGGTGTGTTTCCTATTGAAATTTTCAATTTCGGTCCTATCGTTGTTCCCGACGGAGAATATTTTATGATGGGAGACAACCGAGACCACTCTAACGACAGCCGTTTCTGGGGAGCTGTTCCTTACGGTTTGGTTGAAGGAACTCCTTGGTTTGTCTATTTCAGTATCAACGATCATTACGAAGTACGCTGGGATCGCATCGGTAAAACACCGTATGACCTAGAGCAAAAAGAACCGCTAGAGCGTGCTGTTGCGCAACGACTCATTGAAGATGCCAACGACAATGAACTTTATTGATCTTCTAGGAATACCATCGGCCATTATTGCGCTTTTATTGGCCATTATTGGCCATGAAATTCTGCATGGCTGGGTTGCCTACAAATATGGGGACATGACGGCCAAACAAAACGGTCGTCTGAGCATCAATCCCCTGGTACACATTGATCCCATCGGTTCCATTCTCGTCCCATTAATGACCTACTTTTTACCCATGCTCCTAGGAGCCCAAAGCGGTTTTTTATTCGGATGGGCGAAGCCTGTTCCCGTTAATATGCAAACCGTTATCCGTAATGGCGGCTACAATGCGGCAATGCAAGTAAGCCTTGCAGGGATTGTTTATAATTTGTTTTTGGCAACACTCTTTTCCGTCATTCTCACATCAATGCATGAACCGACATCCCAAGAGAGCCTGATGTATGTTTTTTCATTGATGCTTGTCATTGCATTGGTAAAGATCAATGTCGTTCTGGCTGTCTTGAATTTACTTCCTATCCCTGGATTTGATGGAGCTCATTTTTTAAGCTATCTTGCGTTGAAATTTCGTGTTTTCAAAGTCGCGGAGTTTTTCGCTAAAGCCGAACCTTATGGAATGATTGTTATCATCATCATCTTAATGACACCTCTAAAAGTGCCTCTTTTGATGTGGCCTGTAGAAACTTTGCTCAATCTTTTGCTCACTTAAAAAGGGGATACATGAAATTTTACATAGCAACCGACCATGCTGGGATTGATCTCAAAGACTTTACGGTTCAGCTTCTGCGCGACAAAGGGCATGAAGTCATCGATCTGGGTCCTCACAGCAAGGAAAGAGTCGATTATCCTGATTATGCCGTAAAAGTGTGTGAACAGGTTCTGGGTGATACTGCGGCACATGGTATTTTAATTTGCGGTTCGGGTATTGGAATGTCTATGGCTGCTAACCGTTTTCAAGGCATACGCGCGGCTTTGTGTCACGATGCCTATACCGCAACCGTTGCCAGAGGACATAACGATGCGAATGTATTGTGCTTTGGTGAACGGATTATCGGTAAAGGTGTCGCCGAATCCATTCTCGATGCATGGATTGCAGGAAAATTCGAAGCAGGACGGCATTGCGGCCGTGTGAACAAAATCGAAGCGATCAAAGGATAATGGATGTTTTTTGAGTGGTCACTGCTCACCGTTGTTACGCTGGGAGCCCTCTTTTTCTTGGTCAAAATGTTCTATTTTCGGAGCATTACCGTCAAAGAGCAGCGCTCAAGTGAAATGATGAAATTGACGCTTAAGGAAGCGGAAATACTGATACGGAAATATCAAATTCAACTGCAACGCGCACTTGGAAATGTCGATATCTTAAGTGAAGAGCTTAATAATTTACGCAATGAAGTCAAAACGGCGAAACAGCGTAATTCGAAATACCGAATTGATACCGATCGTCTTCAGCAAAAAATTGCAGAACTCGAAGGGCGTATCGACGCCTTAATTTAATAGAGGAATTTTCATGACACTCAGCATACAGGAAAAAACATTTCTTATCAATTCAATCCGTGATATCAATGATTTTCCAAAACCGGGTATCGTTTTTAAAGACATAACGACCTTACTCGCCGATAAAGATGCCTATGCACTGCTCATGAAACACCTGAATAAACGTTATAGCACCTATGATCTTAGCCACGTTGCCGGCATCGATGCACGGGGATTTATTTTTGGTGCCGCACTCGCGCAAATGCTTGGCATTGGATTTGTCCCCATCCGAAAAAAAGGGAAACTTCCTTACACCACGGTCTCTGAAAAGTACGCACTCGAATATGGCGTGGATGAAGTCGAAGTCCATATCGATGCGTTTTCCAATGTGAAAAACCCGAGAGTTTTATTAATCGATGATTTGATCGCTACAGGTGGGACCGCGTATGCCGCTGCCAGTTTAATTAATAAAGTCGGAGCTACCTGCGTTGAGGCCTGTTTCATTATGGGTCTTGATTTTTTAGACGGTCAGTCAAAACTCCGTGAAGCTGTAAATGTCTATACTGTTATTGGAGTCGATTAATGTATATTCCCTCACCCTCTAAATTTGATCCCCAAAACGGCCATTTTGGTATTTTCGGAGGACGTTATGTCCCTGAAACATTGATGCCGGCCCTATTGGAACTTGAGCAAGCGTATCAAGAAATCCGTTTTGATGAGACCTTTTGGAAAGAGGTGGACGGCTATTTAACGGATTATGTCGGACGCCCTAGCCCGCTGTATTATGCCGCTAATCTTTCACGCGAATTAGGGGCCAAAATCTATCTTAAACGGGAAGATTTAAATCATACGGGTGCTCATAAAGTTAACAACGTCATTGCCCAGGGGCTTATGGCGAAACG
>JAUXSZ010000151.1 GCA_030679635.1 Sulfuricurvum sp.
ATGCCGGGACGTATCGTCCAAGGGATAATCGAAGCCAAAAAAATGAATCCGGTTATTGTCCTCGATGAAATCGACAAGGTAGCCAAATCGCATCGCGGCGATCCGACAGCTGTTTTGCTGGAAATACTGGATCCTGAGCAAAACAGTCATTTCAGGGATTATTATCTCAATTTCAATCTTGATTTGAGTCGTGCTATTTTTATTGCAACGGCCAATGATGCAGGGCAGATTCCGGGACCATTGCGTGATCGTATGGAGTTTATCCCTGTGAACTCGTATACGCCGCAGGAAAAATTTCAGATTGCGAAACAGTATCTGATTCCTCAGGAGCTTAAAAAACATGGATTGAAACCCTCTGAGCTTTCGATTTCTAAAACAGCTTTGGCCGATGTGATCGAGAAACACACCCGTGAGGCAGGGGTACGAAATCTTCGCCGCCGTATCGCGGATATCGTCCGTAAAACGGCGAAACGAATTTTGGAAAATCCGAATGCGCAGAAAATAAATGTCACGATCAAAAATCTCAAAGAATTTTTGGAAAGAACGGTATTTGAGATTGAAAAAACCGATCATATTAATCATATCGGGGTTGTGAATGGTCTTGCATGGACGGCAGTCGGTGGAGATGTTCTCAAAATCGAAGCGATCCGTATCCATGGAAAAGGGACGCTGCAGCTCACCGGCAGTTTGGGAGATGTGATGAAGGAGTCTGCGCGTATTGCTCTCTCCGTGGTGAAGACACTGATTGATAGCGGAAAGATTACCGTTGATCATTCGATTATACCGCTTACTCCCGCTGAGCGCGAAAGTGCAATACCGCTTGATGCAAGTGAAGTGTATAAGCGGTTTGATTTGCACATTCACGTTCCCGATGGTGCAACCCCAAAAGATGGCCCGAGTGCCGGAATAGCGATGTGTACGGTAATCGCTTCTATCCTTACGAACAAAAAAGTACGCGCCGATATTTCTATGACCGGAGAGGTCTCTCTGAGCGGAAACGTTCTCCCTATCGGAGGGCTCAAAGAAAAATTGATTGCGGCACACCGTGCGGGGATGGTGCTGGCACTGATTCCGCAAAAAAATTATGAACGGGATTTGAGCGATATTCCTGATGAAGTGAAGAATGCTTTGGAAATCGTGGGTGTTAGTCGTATTGAAGAGGTGCTTGAGCGCCTTTTAATCGAAGTATAGTTTCAAATGCTTTGGGATGCGCGGCGAGATAGCCCCGCATTTTAGGCTCTATTTTAGCTACTCTGCATCTCTCTTTAAACTCTTTTTTCATGCTCGTATTGATGATATAGGGGGCAATAAATGTATGGTCCTCTTCACTCCAAACGAGATACGATCGACCGATAATAAGCAATTTTTCACCCTTCAAAAGCTCTTTTTCGTTTCCTCTCATTACATGCCCCAACGACTTTAAAACGCCATCAACGGCAACGATCAGCGAGTGGCTGTTTTTCGGATTGGTGAAATAAAAGAGCCCTTCCTCTTTTTCAATCGAAACGTTTTCGATGAGTGCGGCATTGTCTTCCTCAAGGTAACGGAAGCTCCGTTTGATGGCATCGCCATACTCTCTCATAAGGGGGGTGCTGAAACGATGGCGAAAGAAGTTGCGGGTATACCGTTCGTCGGCATTGCTTTCATCGATGAAATGGTCAAGATTATGCTGTTGCAAATAGGCTTCGATACTCTCTCTGTCATGTTCCAGTAGAGGGCGCAGGATGTTCATCCCCTCTCTGGCATCGTGTGAGCGGATACCCAACAGTTCCGGGAGACCTGAACCGCGGCATAGCTGCATCAGCAGCCACTCAAGACGGTCATTGAGCTGATGCGCCGTGAGTACATAGTGATAGCCGTGTTTTTGGATCAGATACTTTAAGAAGTCGTAGCGCTCTTCTCTGGCACGGTGCTCAAAATTTCTCCCCTCAAGATGACAGGAATGGGTATAGCAGTGCAGTTGATAGGTGTGTGCGAGTGCTTCGGCGCTTTTGGCTTCAAGGTCGCTGGAGGGTCTGGTGTGATAGTTGACATGGGCAATATCAAATGCAATATTTTGAGCACGCAGAAGATGAAAAAGGGCAGTTGAATCGACGCCTCCGGAGAAGGCGAGGAGAACCCTCCCTTTTTTTAGCAGGTCAAGGTGTAAGAGATTAAGCATCGCCTGTAATCGTGGCCAATGGGTGCTTGTCGGTAACCTCGGTGATGCGGGCACGGTACATTTTTCCGTAGGTCAGCTCTTCATCGATTTCACGGTCATTGACGTAGATTTCGCCGTCCACATCCGGAGCCCACAGCAATGCGCGCGCGCTGAGTAAGAATTCGTGTTCATCGCTCTCGCCATCGATGATGAGGGAGATTTCGGTTCCGATGAGTTTATTCAAACTCTCAACTTCCACTTTGGAAGCGATTTTCCCCAATTTTTTGGCACGTTCATTGATGGTTTTCGTGGGGATCTTTTCGGCAATCTTATACGCACTGGTCCCTTCTTCGTCGGAATAGCTAAAGACATTCATACGGTCAAATCCAAAAGAGGCGGCGAACTCAGCCATTTCATCAAACATTTCTTGGGATTCAAGCGGATGGCCTACGATGAAACTGGTACGGACAAAGGAGTTAGGGAGTGAGCGCATCGCATTGAGGAGTTCAACGGTTTTTTCTTTGCCGAATCCCCGTTTCATGATGCGCAGCATCTCGTCGTTGATGTGCTGGATCGGCATATCGAAATAGTTATGGAATATTTTTGAATCGCCGATGGTTTTGATCAGTTTCAGCGTTGTGGTTGAGGGGTAGAGGTACAAAATACGGGCACTTTTGACACCGTCGATGAGTTCGATCCGTTTGATGAGGTGGATCAGCCCTTCATTGACATTTTGATCACGCAAATACGAACTTGAATCTTGGGAGATAAAGGTAAAGTCGTAATAACCCTTTCTGACAAGCCCCTCAACCTCACGGGCGATGCTGTCCAAATTGCGCGAATTAAGTTTCCCTTTGAATGAGGGGATAGCGCAGAAACTGCACTGCTGGTTGCACCCCTCGGAGAGTTTGATGTAGGCATGGTAGGTGGACCCCGTAACCACACGCTCGGCACCGTCGATAAGATACACTTCTGGGGAGAAACGGCTTTGTTTAAGGGCTAAAAGCTCATCGATTTTGTCGTAATCGCCTACCCCTGTGAAGATATCGACTTCGGTGAGTTCTTTGGCAAGATCGTCTTTGTAACGCTCGCTCAAGCATCCGGCCATTACCAATACAGACTCTTTTTTTCGTCCCGCATTGAGGTTGAATACGGTATTGAGCGACTCTTGTTTGGCCGCATCGATAAATCCGCACGTATTGACGATAATGACATCGGCTTCCGTACTGACATCGGTCATCTCATAGTTTTGGAGTCGTCCCAGCATCACCTCGGTATCAACGAGATTTTTGGTACAACCGAGTGAAACGATGTGAAGTTTTTTAGACATTTACCAACCCTTGGATATTATTAGTCGTATTATAGCCAAGGAGAAATTGCTCATGCTTACACGCCACAATTACCCCGAGCTGATCCCTTCCAGTCAAATCACGTCGGAGTCTGTTTATAGAGAACGCAGAGAGCTGATGAAACTCGCTGTTTCTGCGGTAGCATTAGCAGGAACACCTCTATTCGCAGCGTTGAGCTATGAGCGAGAAAAAAAAACAAGGGGGCTGGAACTTACCCCCTACGATCAGATCATTTCGTATAACAATTATTATGAGTATTCTACGGATAAAGAAGCCCCCAGTAAACTGGCGGGAAAGCTTAAAATTCGACCTTGGACACTTACGGTGGAGGGGGAAGTGCAAAAAAAAGTGACTTTTGATATCGATGGGCTGCTCAAACTCATCCCCGCCCAAGAGCGTATTTACCGTTTTCGGTGTGTTGAGGGGTGGTCGATGGTGGTTCCGTGGGTCGGTAT
>JAUXSZ010000157.1 GCA_030679635.1 Sulfuricurvum sp.
TAACCTCAATGAATCACGACATATCATTACCATAGAAGATCCCGTCGAGTTTGTACATACCAATAAAAAATCGCTTTTTTCTCAACGAAATATTGGAAGCGATACTAAAAGCTTTGCTGACGCCCTTAAATATTCCCTTAGACAAGACCCAGATGTAATTTTAATCGGAGAAATGCGTGATCGTGAAACGATTGCAGCAGCTCTGACAGCAGCGGAAACCGGACATTTGGTATTTGGTACACTTCACACCAACTCTGCCCCCAGCACCATCAACCGTATCATTGATGTTTTTAGCGGGGACGAACAACCGCAAGTTCGAGCTCAGCTCTCTACCTCATTAATAGCCGTTGTCGCTCAAGCTCTTCTCCCAAAAATCGGGGGTGGCCGTATTGCCGCACAAGAGATTCTGATTACCAATCCAGCAGTGGCGAATCTTATACGTGAAGATAAAGTACATCAAATTTATTCACAAATGCAGCTAAATCAACAGGAAACTGGAATGACAACTCAAACACAAGAGCTTGTCGAATTTTTACGTAAGAAATTCATCAGTAAAGATACCGCACTACAATATTCAAATAAGCCTGAAGAGCTAATACGTATTATGAATTCAATCTAATTATCAAGTAAGCATGCCTCATACGAGGCAGAAAGAGGATATCTATTAGGGATGTGCTTCTCTGAGAGTATCTGCGATTAAAAAAGCCAACTCGAGAGATTGGTCCGCATTTAGTCGTGGGTCGCAATGGGTATGATAACGACTTTGTAGATTTTCTTCGGTGATTTCGAAAGATCCGCCGAGACATTCGGTTACGTTTTTTCCTGTCATTTCCAAGTGGACACCACCGGCATAAGTACCTTCTGATTTATGCACTTGAAAAAACTGCTTCATCTCTTTGAGTATCGCATCCACAGGACGTGTTTTATAGCCACCACTACTCGTAATAGTATTACCGTGCATCGGATCACAGCTCCAAAGGACTTTTTTTCCTTCGCGTTCAATGGCTTGAATCAGCTTAGGCATCCCCTCACCCACTTTATCCGCACCCATACGAACAATAATATTTAAACGGCCCGCTTCGTTATTTGGATTGAGCACATCACATAACCGTATCAAATCATCCGGGTCCATAGAGGGACCTGCTTTGAGTCCAATGGGATTTTGAATACCACGCATAAATTCAACATGCGCCCCATCAAGCTGGCGCGTACGATCCCCGATCCACAACATATGGGAAGAGACATCGTACCATTCACCGGTCAAAGAATCCTGTCGCGTGAATGCTTCTTCATAATTGAGCAACAACGCCTCATGTGAGGTATAAAAATCGGTTTCACGAAGAGTGCGATAGGTATCCGAAGTGATTCCGCATGCAGCCATAAACCGGAGAGAATTATCAATTTGACGTGAAAGCTCCTCGTATTTTTGAGTCAACTCGTTTTGTCCTACAAATCCAAGATTCCATGCATGTACCTGATGCAAATCGGCCAATCCGCCTGATGCAAACGCGCGAAGTAAATTCAACGTAGCCGCCGATTGGTTATAAGCTTGAACCATACGATTGGGATCAGGGGTACGTGCAGCTTCCGTAAACTCTACCCCGTTGATGATATCCCCGCGATAGCTTGGAAGTGTTACCCCGTTGATCGTTTCATAATCAGAGGAGCGTGGTTTTGCAAATTGCCCCCCTAATCGGCCAATTTTAACCACTGGAACACCCCCTGCAAAGGTCATAACCACTGCCATTTGCATCATAACTTTGAAGGTATCTCGAATGTTATGGGCATGAAATTCCGAGAAGCTCTCGGCGCAATCTCCACCCTGCAATAGAAAAGCTTTTCCCTCGCACACATCGGCAAGACTTTTCTTCAAATTACGGGCTTCTCCCGCAAAAACAAGGGGCGGATAGTTTCTTAAAAGAGATTCAACCTCTTCTAGATGTACAGCATCCGGATAAAAAGGCTGTTGCTTTATCGGCATCTCTCTCCAGCTTGAACGACTCCAATTACTCATTACTTTATTCTCCTTCGATTAGAACTAAAAATATTATTTATTAAATGTTAGAATGTGAATTCTATCGGATTATCCTAAAAATGGACTGATTAGCACCATCAAAAGCTATATTTATGTTTTAAAAAGTATAATTGCGTAATTTTAAGAATTCAAAAATATAGTTTTTTCTATCAAATGTTTTCATATCTAAAAGTTCAAGAGGGTCCATGGAATCAGCACAAATTCACCCTTTTCTTTCCCTTTTTTGCAAAGAGCTCTCTTTTCATTTAGAGTCCGTCAGTGCCAGACAAAAAACAATTGATCCCAGTGAATTTGCGGAGTTGGTATCAACAGCAACCAAAGAAATACTGGAAGCCTATCTTGATGGTTCTCTCGATTTACAAGAATACTATTCCAATTCACTTGATGGATACAAAGAAATTGCCATCCAAAGCATTGACTCTTTTTCCCAAAGCAATATCACTATTGGGAAAATCAATGATTATCAGTCGACTCTTTTAGGCTGTCCCGATACGCAGAAATACATTGATTTTTCCAGTATCAATGAAAAAATGTGTGATTTGCAGTCCCATCTTAACGATGAAGTTACCCGTGCAAATAAAATGATTCAAAAATTGAATAATCAAGTGCATGAGCTTGAAATCACAACAACCCTTGATCCGCTTACAAAAGCGTTTAATAGACATGCATTGCAAAAACACTTTACGGAGATCCTTGCCAGAGATCGTCTCACTCATGAAATGTTTGTTTTAATGGTCGATATTGATAATTTTAAAACGATCAATGACAGATACGGTCATATCGCCGGAGACAAAGTTCTCATTTTTGCCTCAAAGCTCCTCAAAAAAGCCCTTAGAGACGGTGACCGTCTCTATCGTTTTGGTGGTGAAGAATTTGTAGTTCTGTTAAACAGAACCGATTTAGAAGGGGCAAAGCTTGTTGGTGAACGACTCTTGTCCCTCTGCCGCCAAAACAAACCACTTTTTCAAAATGAACAAATAGCCGTAACATTAAGCGTTGGATTAACACCCATACGGGATGATGACACCATTGACAGTCTCATTCATCGCTCTGATGTTGCGTTGTATCGTGCTAAAAAAGCAGGTAAAGACCGATTAGAAATGGAGATATAATGGACTTGAATTATTTTGATGTTGCTGTAGGAAGTATCGTCTTATTGTTGGGACTTAAGGGTTTAATGAATGGCTTTTCGAAAGAACTTTTCGGACTCATAGGTATTGTTGGAGGTCTTTTTGTAGCCTCCCATATCGGTGGACCTATCGGAAAATTTCTGAATGATACTTTTTTTCATTTTGAAACCGCAGCCGCGGTTAATCTTGTCGGTTTTGTTTTTACCGTAGGGATTTTTTGGCTTTTGATGGTTGCACTGGGAGCTGGATTCAAACGTCTCAGCACTCTCAGCGGTCTTGGTGTTCTTGATCAAGTGCTTGGATTCGTCGTAGGTGCCAGTAAATTTTTCTTTATTATGTCTGTCATTGTTTATGCTTTGTTCAGCGTAACCGCTATCCGAGAAAATTTCGGTGAAAAAATGAAAGAGAGTATTTTCTTTGAACCGATGGTCGCTACCGGTGATTTCATCCTCCATATCGAGACAAGCGACGTCACAAGCCTCATAAGCGATGAGAATCTAAGTGATACGAACACAACGGACACATCATTCCAAGGTAAGGGAAAATAAAAACAATGGGTTCTCATACCGATTTTACCGAGCGTACCATTGCGTATAATAAGCTCCTTAGTGATTTCAAGCACCTTCTCAAAGAGAATGGTTTAAAGTTTACCATTCAACGTGAAGTGATTTTAGAAATGCTTTATCGTTCAGATGAGCATTTAACACCCGAGTCTCTCCATCACCTGATTCAAGAAAAACACCCCGATCTCAATACAGGGATTGCAACGGTCTATCGAACCCTCTCTTTACTTGAAGACTCAGAGATGGTAACCTCTCTTTCGTTTGGAGCGCAAGGGAAAAAATACGAATTGGGTGCTAAAGATCATCATGATCACATTATCTGTACACAATGCGGTGCAATCAGTGAATTTGTTGACGATGAAATCGAATCCAGACAGAAAAAGATCGCAGAAGAGTTAGGATTTTTAATGCAGGAACACTCCATGCAAATTTACGGCATTTGTCAATCGTGCCAAACCAAAATGAAAAAATAAAGGGCACTGCTGTGACTTTCGACAATCAATACATTCAACAACGTATCGAAAAAGCCAATCAATTGCGTGCAATTGGAATCGATCCCTACGCCAATAACTCTAGTCGTAATACCACCATTGAGAAATATCACAATGTCAACTCCGATCTTGTTCAAAAAGAAGATAAGCGTGACGAACATCGCCATTATACGGTTGCAGGGCGCATCAAGCTGTTCCGATTGATGGGTAAAGCCAGTTTCTTGAAGATCGAAGATGAAAGCGGAATGCTCCAGATTTACGTTGCACGAGACAATCTTCCTGAAAATTTCTACAATGACGTGTTCAAAAAACTCATTGAAGTCGGTGATATTATCGAAGTGAGCGGTTATCCGTTCATCACACAGCAAGGGGAACTCTCCCTTCATGCAAATGTACTGACACTTTTAACCAAAGCAATTTCTCCGCTGCCTGAAAAGTTTCACGGGCTA
>JAUXSZ010000169.1 GCA_030679635.1 Sulfuricurvum sp.
AGAGAATAACCTAGTTTTCTTAAACTCATACTAAAATGTGCTCCTAACGCCTCGTAGTTAAGGTTAGATGTAACCTTTAGAGGCTCACACGAAGATTAATCGTATCCAGCTTATTTGAGGGCTTTTGTTATCGTATTGATACAACCGCCGCAACGAACAGTAGCAACCTCAAATGGTTGGATCATAAGTTTTTCATAACTTCGGCAACTGCCTTGCCGATATCTGCAGGAGAGACAACAACGGTCACACCCGCAGCTGTCAGAGCAGCCATTTTTTCTTGTGCAGTACCCGCACTACCAGAAATAATCGCACCGGCATGACCCATACGTTTCCCAGCAGGAGCCGTTTGGCCTGCGATAAATGCAACAACCGGTTTCGTAATATGCTCTTTGATGTAAGCCGCTGCCTGTATTTCAAGATCACCACCGATTTCACCGATCATGACGATCGCCTTGGTTTCCGGATCTGCTTCAAACATTGGGAGCAATTGCTTGTAGCTTAAACCGATAATCGGGTCTCCGCCGATACCAACAGCCGTAGTAATACCGAAACCTTCTTTAACGACTTGATTCGCAGATTCATAGGTTAACGTACCTGATTTAGAAATCAGACCGATGCTCCCTTTTTTGAAAATAAAGCCCGGCATAATACCGATTTTACATTCATCTGCTGTGATAATACCAGGACAGTTTGGCCCGATAGTCATCATATTTTTCTTAGTTGCGTACGCTTTTGCGTACATCATATCTTTAACAGGAGCCCCTTCGGTAATAATAACCGCTAAAGTGATCCCTGCATCAGCCGCTTCCATAACCGCATCCGAAACAAAAGCAGGCGGTACAAATATCATAGAGACGGTTGCACCCGTAGCATTGACAGCATCGGTAACAGTATTAAAAACAGGGAGTCCAAGATGCTCTTGTCCCCCTTTACCCGGAGTGACGCCACCCATGATTTTAGTACCGTATGCAAGACATTGTTCCGCATGGAAAGAACCCTCTTTACCGGTAAAGCCTTGTACGATAACTTTTGTATCTTTATTGACCAAAATTGACATTAATTATTCTCCTTTCGCAGCTGCAACGGCTTTTCTAGCACCATCGGCAAGATCTGTAGCAGCAATAATATTTTTGATACCGGCATTTCTTAAAATTTCAGCTGCCTCGATTGCATTGGTACCATCTAAACGGACGATTACCGGTACGTTTACATTGGTGATTTTAGTCGCTTCAATAATACCGTTAGCAACACGGTCACAACGGACAATACCGCCGAAGATATTGACAAAAATTGCTTTAACGTTTGGATCTTTCAAGATAATATCAAACCCTTTTGCTACCGTTTCAGCACTCGCTGAACCGCCCACGTCGAGGAAGTTGGCAGGTTTACCGCCCTCGTAGTTGATTGTATCCATGGTCCCCATTGCTAAGCCGGCACCATTTACCATACAACCGACGTTACCGTCTAATTTGATATAGCTCAAATCAAATTTACCCGCTTCTACTTCAGTCGGCTCTTCTTCGCTTAAATCACGCAATTCATTCACGGAATTTTGACGGTACAACGCATTGTTGTCAAAGCCCATTTTTGCATCAAGTGCCAAAAATTTACCGTCACCTGTTTGGATCAACGGATTGATTTCAATCATTTCCGCATCGTAATCCATATAGACGTTGTAGAGTGCGGAAGCAAATTTGATAAACGTGTTTACATCTTCTTTTGGCAAACCGAGTCCAAAAGCCAATTTACGGCCATGAAATCCTTGAAAGCCAGTAACGGGATCAATCGCTACTTTGATAATTTTTTCCGGGGTATTATGGGCGACATCTTCAATCGACATACCACCCTCCGTAGAAGCCATCATAATAGGCATTTCGAGAGCAC
>JAUXSZ010000182.1 GCA_030679635.1 Sulfuricurvum sp.
AAGCGGCGTGCAGGGGACAAAACCATCGAGCCCTGTAGTCAGACGGCCTACATTGTAGGGGTGAAAGCCATCAACGTCTTTATCGGGAGCAACAATCTCGAGAATTTTGGTAGTGTCGATATGGCTTGGAAGGGGCAGTTGGATCAAAATGCCGTCAATATTGGGATTTTGGTTCATCATCTGAATGGTATTGATGATCGCCTCTTGCGAGATATCTTCAGGCATTTCATGCGTCACCGAATAAAATCCGGCACGGTCGCATGCTTTTTTCTTCATTCCGACATACGCCTGGCTAGCAGCATCGTGACCGACCAATATTACGGCCAGACCGGGGACATTACCGGTACGATTTTTAAGCTCTTTGGCTTCTTGTGAAATATTCTCTTCGATTTTTTTGGCGAGGGATTTACCGTCTAATAGCTGCATTTAGTCACCGTCAAATTGTTTTTGGGTATGATACCGACAAAAGACTAACAAACGGTTAAAGGGATGATGTGAGAGCACTGCTGGCTTTGTTGATAGGCGTTCAATTGTATGGCGCTGCTACGTTTATTACCAAAGAAGAATATGCCGCTAGTTTGTATCACAACCCGAGGGGAATCGGATGCCATATGTGCCATGGGGAATTGGGTGAAGGACGACGAATCGCCACCTACAAAGAGAAAGGTGAGAAAAAGGTATTTGAAGGCAAACCGATTAACAAAATTTCATTTTCTCAATTTTACCATCGGGTAAACAGTAAGATTATCGGAATGCCCCGTTATTATCTAACCGATACCGAAATCCAAACGCTCTATTATTACCTCCACCGTGAAGAGTTCAAACGTGCCGTACGACATCGAAAAGCTCAGTAGTCTCCTTCAAGCACAGGAGTTAGAGGCTTTAAGGAGATTGGCTATTCCTGTGGCTAGAATACAAAACCGCTCACTCTCCTTTCGTACGTGCATGATGCTCTCAACCCATAACCTCAAACATCTCATCAAAATTCCATCCTTGAGTGCTGAATGCATCATTCTAAACCTCGAAGACGGTGTGAGCCGTGAGCAAAAGCCCTATGCCCTTGTTTTGTGTGCCATTGCTCTTGCTTCTCATCCCAAGCTGGATAAAAAACTGGTTGTCCGTATCAATGCCCTGGATGAGGGTGGCGTCCAAGAGATCGCGTATCTCAATGCTTTTATGCCCGATGGGATCCGGATTCCAAAAATACGAAGTGTTGAGGAGGTTCGCTTAGCCCTTGAGTTGATTGATGAGGGGATCGAAATTCATCTCTCCATTGAAACCAAAGAGGCGTGGCTGGCTTTGGGTGAGTTTGCAGTCGATCCGCGTATTAAAGCTTTTTATTTAGGGTTTCTTGACCTCTTCGCCGATTTGGGACTCTCTCAGAACTTGCTGACACCTGATAATCCTACGGTTCAGTATATGCTCTCTCATTTTTTGATTACCTCACGTGCTTGCGGTATCAAGCCGGTATCGTTCGTCTATCAGGATTACAAAAACAGTGACGGACTGCAATACTGGCTTGAGTTAGAGAAAATGATCGGACTGGATGCAAAAGGGTGTATTTCACCCGGACAGGTTACGCTAATCCATGAGATGTTTGGACATAGCGAAGGTGAAATGGCACGTGCTCAAAAGATTATTGGACTTTTTGAAGAACATGCTTCTCGTGGAATTACCGGATTTGTGGATGAACGGTACGGGTTTATTGATGAGCCGATTTATAAAGGGGCGCTTGCAGTGTTCAATCGCTTACCGTAAATTGTACCAAACCCGGTATCGAATGAGGGTTTTTTGCGCAGGGCGCGGATATTTGGCATAGGCGAGTTCTATGGTCTCTTTGGTGGTATCGTTGAGTATTGTAAAACGGCTATTGGTCAGAAAATGGATATCCGAAATACTTCCAT